>JAKSSQ010000023.1 GCA_024403005.1 Clostridia bacterium
TCGGCCTTTTTGATTACGTACTCTCCGCTGTCGATCTTCTTTAAGTCGTCAATAACAGCTGTGGTATCTTCCAGATTTTCGTTAATGGCGTCGCTCTTTGTTTCGAAAGCCTGCAGGTCTGCCTTGATTTTTTCAAGGGAAGCTGCGATATCCTTTTCGAAGCCCGTAATGTCTTCCATTATGGCATTAATTCTGGCTCTCGCTTCTGCGTGCTTTTCCTCTGTGTCCTTAACCTGCTCCTTGTGAGCCTTTAAAGCCTGGATTTTCAGGGCTTTAGCGTACTGCTGGGCCTCGATGAGAGCGCTCGTAATAGCGCTTTCTCTGCGCTTGAGTTCCAGGTTTTCGTTCTTGAGCTGGTTAATGGTTTCTTCCAGAGATCTTATGCGCGCATTGTGTTCAGCGTCGTTCTTAAGAACTCTTTCGGAGAACTCTTCGTTGAGTTCAGCGATGTACTCGTAAACGCTTTCCTTGGAATAACCGTAGAATGATTTTTTCAGATTGTCGCTTATCATTAAAAACTACCTCACTTCTTGTAGTCGAGTTTCTTTCTTTCGATGGAACCCCAGGTAAGTTTCTGGTTCTTGTTTCTCATGCCTATTAATGCCTGTGCTCTTACTGTTGCCATAACGAAACGGAGAATCGTAATTTCGAAGAGGCAGAGGCCTACTGCCTTAAGCATGTCGGATTTGGATACCTTCAGGTCGATGGTATGGATTCTCGAGAAGAACGCGGTAATGGTCATTACGGCTCCGAAGAACGCGTAAATAAGGAAGAACATTATCATGTACCGCGGGTTGAGCAAATCAGCTGCGTAAGCAAGTATTGTAGTGAATATACCAAACATTTCGATGTATGGCGAGTATAATTCGTACAAAAGGAAGAAAGGATAGGAAATAGTGCTTACGGGAGCGTATTTCTTGTCGCCGAACATCTTCTTGTGGATGTGCATGGTCTGGTAAAGTCCTCTGTGCCAGCGCTTTCTCTGCTTGCAGAGGTCTTTGAGTTTTTCCGGAGCCTGAGACCAGCAGATGGCGCCGGTTGCATACTTAATCGAGTAGTCGATGTCGTTGTTTATGCAGTATTCGTGCATCTTTACAACCAGCTCCATGTCTTCGCCCATGGTGGAGGTTTCGTAGCCGCCTGCAGCGATTACGATATCCTTCTTAAAGAGGCCGAAGGCGCCGGAGATGATTAGGGAGCCGTTAAAGCTGTCGAAGAGGATTCTTGCAGCCAGGAAAGATCTGTCGTATTCCAGAGTCTGCATGCAGGCCAGAAGATTATCCGGCAGTCTGTACTTTTCTACGCGGCCCAGAGCCATTTCGCAGCCGTTTGCCGGGCGGACAGCGCCGCCTACTGCGATTACGTTGGAGTTTTCCAGAACCGGTCTTACAACTTCCTTTAAGGAGTCGTATTGCAGCATGGAGTCTGCATCCATGCATACGAAGTAGGGATATCTGGATGCGTTGATACCCATGTTCAGGGCATCTGCCTTGCCGCCGTTCTCCTTGCTTATCAGGGTTACGGGAACCTTCTCGTTCATGGCCTCGTAGACGCCTTTTATGGGTTTGCTGGGAACCTGGTATCTTACGGGCCTGTTGATTTTCTTCATGTTAAAGGCATCGATAAGGACCTTCGAAGTATCGTCTTTGGAACCGTCGTCCACTACGATAATCTCGTACAGCTTATATTCCAGCGCCAGAAGGCTTCGGACAGTGTCTACAACCGTAACCTCTTCGTTGTACGCCGGGACCACAATGGTAACCGGCACGTAGTAGTCGTCGTTGGTTACGTTGTTCAGCAACACTTCGCGGCGCTTCTGGTAGAGCTTTTCCGCACCTTTTACTACAGAAAGGAACAGGAACGTGGAGTAGCCTATTAGGTACAGGATGAAGAATACATTTACGACTTCCAATATGAATTTTATTATCAGAAATACTCTTTCCGGCATCAGCTGTTTCCTTTCTGAGCCTTTGCTTCTTCTCTAATATTCTTAAGTTCGTCTTCATACTGGAGAATTTCGCGGGCATAGCGGTCGCGGCCGTCGTAGATTTCTGCCAGTTCTGCGTACGGAAGATTGAGCTTTTCAATGTTTTCCGCAGCATTCTTGCGGATGTACCAGTTGCTGTTGGAAAGGGCACCCTTAAGCGCTTCCACAGAGCGTTCGCAGGGGTAGGCTGCCAGAGCAGAAACCGAGATGGATGCGTATTCCCAGCGCTGCAGCTGCGGATTTTCGGCCCAGTAGATTATGTAATCGTAAGCCGGGTCGTATTTGTATCTTGCAAAATAGCGAAGGGCGGAGAATCTTAATTCGTCGTCGCGGGAATCGTCCTTAAGTATATCGAAGAAGAACTCGTCATAGCGTCCTTTTCCGAATCGTATGAACCCGAGGATGTTGTTCTGCATGTCCACATTGAACTTCTCAAAATCCGCGATTAAAAGGTCCATAAGGAGCTTTCTGTCTCCTTTAAAGCTCATGAGCCCTTCGGATATCAGCTTTTCGTGGTGGAAGTAGCCGGAATCGGATAACTTAAGCAGAGCGTCGCATACTAAATCTGCGTTTCCGGAAGAATAAATGGCTTCGAGCGCATTTTCTCTGCAGTAGAGGTTGGAAGAGCTTACCAGGCTGAGCATCGCTTCGGAAAGGCTGGATGTGGGGTAGTTCGCCAGAATACCGTATTTTTTGATCATGTAAGCGTAGTGGGCCTGCTGGATGCTGTCCTTCTTGTTAATGCTGAAAGCCAGCTGTATAAAGACTCTCGGAATCTGGCGGATGTATTCGTCCACAGCTTCCCTGTGGTCTTCCGAAAGTCTGTCCAGTTCTTCGTCCATGGAGGCAAAGTTACCTACTCTGCGGCTCTTCTTGGCGAGCCAGTCGACGTGTTCCTTGCTTACGGAGCCGCCTTTTTCTATGAGCTCGATCTGCTTACGGACTTCGTTTTTAACCTTGTTGTCTCTGTAAGAGCTTTCCTGGTCCTTTTTCTTAAATTGTATTATACAGGCACAATTGAAAAGAATCATGCTGGCGCATACCGCAAGGTATACGTATACCATTAATTGTACGCCCAAGTGTCTGCTCCTTTATATAGAGAATTAGCTAGAGATTGTCGTGGTCCTTAATTCTGCTGAGAACGGAAGACAGCGGGTCGCCTGCAAGGCGCACCTGTCTTCTTATTACCGCTGACCCAAAGTTAGATCCGGCGGCTTTTGTAATGTAGTTGCAGTAAGTTCTGCTTACAGAAGAGGATTCGCCTGCGTAAAGCAGTCTGAAGCCGCTTTCAATCCAGGTTTTGTCGGAAGATTCGCTGCGGTAGGAATAGGGGTAGCTGAGTATGGGTTCATACTTTACACCGTATTCCTTGCAGGTTTCGATCATTTTATTGTAATCGTTTCTTGCGATATTCTGGGCTTCGTCTTCGTCTTTGCCTTTTAAGTCCGCACCGGTGCTGCCGTTGTTGCGGTAAACGTGCTGAGAGAAGGAGTGGCTTACGATTTCCATATAGCCGCTCTGGGACATTTTCGCAACTTCTTCCCAGGTGCAGAAGGGGTCTTCGGGGTCGGATCTCTTAACGGGATCTGCAGTGGCTTCATCGATTCTGTCGCCGATAACTGCAAGGCTTGCCACCATATTGTACTTCTTAAGGAGCGGCCATGCGTTTTCGTAAACGCTGTAGGAACCGTCGTCGAAAGTAAGGAGTATGGGGTTGGAAGGAAGGGTTCCTTTGCCTTCCAGATAATCTGCATACTGTCCGCCTGTAATTGTATTATAGCCGCGGCTCTGCAGATATTTAAGGTCTTCTTCGAATTCGTAGTCGTAAATTGCATATTCTGCCAGCTCTTCGCCGGGTTTAACTTCCGAAGGCTTAACTACCATGTGGTACATAATGGCGGGAATCTTTGCAATTTCAGAAGATGCACTGCGGATTTCCTTCGGCTGGGACATCTTTCCTGTCGCGATATCGGTGCAGGCACAGACTTTGTAGTAATAGAACCTGCGGTCTGTATCGTCGATGTGTCTGTCGTAATATACGTTACTGTAGCAGTTACCTATGCGAAGGTAGCCGCCGTCCTTTGCAGTGGAGCGGTAAACTTCATAGTGGTCCGCATCGGGAACCGGGTTAAACATGACTACGGCTGTGTACTGGTCCGACTGGATTACGCCGGTAATCTCCGTTTCCTGGGGGATTTCAACGGGCACACCCATGGCGGATTCGATTTTTTCTCCGCTTCCGTAGTTAAATACGCCGGTAACGGATACGAATCTTGCTGATGGGTTCACGATAGTCGCGGACATGCTCTCCGTTTCGCATTCTTCCTTCCAGATATCGCTGTCTTCGGAAGAATAAACCTTGTAGGCGATGGCGCCGTTCTTAATCCAGGAGAGGGTTACGCTGCCCGCGCTTGCGTTTAAAGCTGTGATAACAGGGGCGTTTCCTGCGTGGAAGTCGCTGGATTTTGCAAGGCCGATTTCTTTCTTGTTTTTAATGACGGAAATCTTGTAGGAGTAGTGCTGGCCCTCCGTGTAATCGCTGTCGCTGTAGGAATTCTCGTATACATCGTCTATATACGAATAATCCTCTTCCGTGCGCAGCTTCCTGTAAACGCGGTAGAACTGGGCGCCTTCTTCTGCCGGCCATTCCACCAGGAGGATCCCATCATGGCCTATCGTGCAGGTTACGGTCTGCGGAAGTTCCTTTTTGGCAGTGCTTCCGCAGCTGCAGAGGCCCAGAAGGCAGATTGCCAGAATAAGCAATATGTTTTTTTTGAAGTTACCTTTTAATTTGCCCATAAATCCTTCATTACGTAGTAAGATCTCTTGAGTCTTTCGTGGCTGGTTTCCTTGTTGTTCCAGCCCTTAAGGTTGAATTTGTCCAGAACCATTCTTCTTTCGTTGCTGCCGTCTGCTACACCTACGTGCATGCAGTTGATAGTCGTAAAGTCTACGCCGTAGAAACCGCTGTAGTAGTCGTCGTGGATGGTCATTCTGGAGGGGTCTGCGAAGTTGAGCAGCTGCCAGGGCAGCTTAATCTCTATGCAGTCGCCTTTGGAAATGAAGTCTGCAAGGGAGTTAAAGCTGGGGCTGTCCGGATTTGCATTTCCGTAAGTTAATTTACCGGTTTCGAATACTTCTGCGTTTGCCAGGTTGTCGTGCTCGAGCAGAGCGGTTGCAGTCTGCAGAATCATGTCGATATTTACGAACTCCGGTGAGTCTTTGTCGGGAATGTTGTCTTCGTAGTAGCTGTTTATGCCGTGGACGTTTTCGGAATAAGTGGAGCGGAGTGCTTCGTAGTATTCCTGCACCTGCAGCCTGGAATCGTCCATTCCGTGGATCGTAAGCATAAAGTCTACAGCTTTATCGAAGGTAAGTCCGTTGAACCTGCACCAGGTTGTGCCGCTCTTCGGAGTTGTATCGATGGGAATGTAGATCGTATCTTCTCCGAACTTAAGGCCCGGCTTGTTAACCATAAAGTAGATGAACTTTTCGTCGTACTTCATGTAGAGCTTTGTTTCGTTATTATCGGATACCAGATCTTCTTCCGTCCATTCGGACACATCTCCGTCCACGTAGCATACGCTCTTTTCGTCGCCCGGGTCGAAGGACAGCAGACCGAAGTACTGTTCGTTGGTCTGGTAGTCGGACCAGTAAGGATTGCGCTTGAGGTTTACTGCGTACATGGTGTTCCATGTTCGCTTGAACCACTCATCCTGCCAGGTAAATATGCAACAGCCTGCGCAGCCGGAGGCTTTAATGTCTTCGTAGCATTCAACTAAGGCTTTGCCCTGTCCGCTTTCGGACATGTTGCCCTGGTTTCTTCCTGTGTTCTGGTCTTTCTGAGCCATTCCGCGGCCGGTGGATACACCGAATTCGGAGATTACAACCGGCATGGTGTGGAACTTGTTAAGAGCTGTAAGGTAAGCTCTGTAAGTGTTGAGCGTACCGTTTTCGTCCAGGAAATCCGCGTGGGAAATCTTTAAGGGCGTCCAGTTGTCCATATAGGTAAGGTAATCCGGGTAGTAGGGATATACGTGGTAGGATATGAACTGTCCGGACAGAAATTCTTCGGTGCTCAGGATGTTTTCAACGTTTACTTCTGCGCACTTCATGAAGTACTTTTCAATGAAGTCCGGATACTTGAATGGGTCTGTAGTCGGCCAGTTGGAGAAAGCGATTATTCGCTGTTCTCTGTATCTTTCCGTTTCGTAGGCGATAGCCTGGTCGCCGACTCTTGCAAGCATAGCTTCGAAAGGCGACGCATCGCGGGAAGTGTACATATATTCTCCGATGTACTGGTTTGAACCTTCCACGGACTTGTACTTTTCGTTGGTATAAACTACCGTTACGTCTTCCCATTCAACGCCCAGGATGTATCCAAGAACCCAGGGGGAAATGTCTTTTTTGTAGGTTCCGGAGCCGGAGCTTGCCCTGGTTCCCAGGTTAATCTTGCGGTTTCCGTGGACCACGTCGATCATAACTCTGCAGTTATCGATAAACGCATCGACGAACTTTGGGTCAAAGGCATCGATGTGGGAGTTCTGGATATAGTCGTTTACCCAGACGCCCTGGATAAGGTAGAGCGGATCGTCGTTATCCTTGTTGTATTTGTAGAATGCATTGTAGAAAATGTCTTCCTGCACGGTGTAGACACGGATGGTGTTGGCACCCATTTCTTTTATGAGCTTGAACCAGCGCAGGTAGGTTTCTTCGTCTGCGGCGAAGTCCGTAGCCCATTCTCCGGGGATGCCTGACCCCATGTCCACGCCTTTGATTTCGAATGGTTCGAAGCCGTTTCCTCTGTTTAAGAGAATTTCCTTGCCGGAAGTCCTTGTGGCAGTGGTTACTACTTCATCTTTGTGGAAGTCTATGTACAGACCCATGTTGTAGTGCATGAAGTCCAGCCCCAGGTACAGGAGTATTATGCAAACTACAACAGTCAGAAATTTTTTCATTATCTTTCTCCTTTAGTTTGCATCTTCGTCGAACTTCTTGACCTTGGAAGTCTTTGCGTACTGCTTAAGCGATTCGATGTTTCTGTCCATCCAGCTGCCGCGCTCTCTTATGAAGCTGCGGACCATTTCTACAGCAGATTCGTGGTCATTCGGGTTGCGGTAATCTGGGTCGAGAGGTCTGTATTCTTCGAAAGTGTAGCCCCAGACGCTGAAATTTCGGTCGATGGCAGGGCCCAGGTATGCGATGGTTTCATCCATGTAATTGTTCAGATATTCATCGCTTAAATAGTTCTTTCTTAAGAACCTGTATCTTCCGATAATTTCGTTTACGAAATCTTCGTCCTTCATTAACATCCAGAACCACTGTACGTTCTGGAATGCGAAGTCCCTTGTGTCCTGAATCTTTTCGTAGTTCTGGCACGCTGAGTTAAAGTCCCAGATGCACATTTTGAACCGGTTGTCGATGTCCTTATAGATATAGGTGCTGAGCCAGCCTGCGTCGTAGTTGCAGGTAAATTCGTTAAGGATAAAGTAATCTGCGAAGGATTCCACGTCTATAAGGTTCTTGTAGCCCCATTTTGCGTTGTCGAAGTCGTAGGAATACAGGGCTTTTTCGAAGTCCGAGAAATCCGTTCTTATGGCTTCTG
Organism: Clostridia bacterium; assembly: GCA_024403005.1. Taxonomy (GTDB): domain Bacteria; phylum Bacillota; class Clostridia; order Peptostreptococcales; family Anaerovoracaceae; genus RUG11894. The sequence goes on from JAKSSQ010000023.1 coordinate 7,593, forward strand.
CGATTTCAGGCGTAAGGTTGTTTGTACCGGGGTAGACGATTTCGATGGGAAATTGAGTTCTCTTAGCATAGTAGAGGAAGTCTTCGATGTTCTTCATCGGGTTATCGGAGCCTCTGTCCATACGCAGCAGGTAACCGGAGAAGGTGCTTCTCTTAGCGCTTACGGTAAGGGGGAGTCTTGCTTCGCCTTTTCCCGCGGTTATCATTTCGGTCATTACATACAGACCCTGATATTCGCCGTCCAGGAATACTTCGCAGAACCTTACGTTGGGGGAGTAATCCATTAGTTCACCGGCGATGTTGTACCACATGTAGTTGCGGATTAAGGATTTATCCAGGTAAGGTCCGTAGAGGGCCCATTCGTGGTGGGCATCCATGCCCATAACAGGCTGGGGATTATTATTGCCTTCCTTGTCTATCAGCTTTACAAAATAGCTCTTTTTGTCGAATTCGCGGGAGGAGTTACCGCGGATACGGAAGCGCATTTCGGAAGTGATTGCGGGTTCATCGTCCGGACGGTTTACGGTATCTGCATTGTCGATTATGGAGATGCCTGCCTGTATGGTGGTTTCTCCGTCTTCTGTGAGCGCATGCACTGCCTGGCCGTTAACTGCCAGGTTCTTGCCGTTTTCGTCCTTTAAGATATATCCGGGGATAACCTGGCCGCGGGTGTCGATCTTAACGAGGGGCAGGTGTGAATTAAATGTGCCGTCGTTAACTTCGTCTTCCGGGCGGAGCGCCGCAGAAATGTGCTGGTGGTATCTCTCTTTTGCGGATACTATGCCTGTAGCCGGCACTGCGACGGAGATGATTATTGCGCAGATTATGGCTGTAATCCCTATTAATTTGTACTTCAAAAGGATCACCGCCCTTTCTGAAAATAACTCTTAAAAACTGATTAGCTTACGATTTCGTCGTTCTGCATTACGAAGTTTACATATTCTACGTCGCCGAGACTGTAGAAGGAATTTATGAGGTTTGGATTATCTCTCTGCGCATTTCTCAGCACTTTGCTGGAGCATTCGTAGATGAATTCGATAGTGTCGGGGGTTGTGTTCTTAACGCGCATAATGGCTCTGCGATTGAAAGCCTTGTAAACGAGAGCTTCTACGGAAGACTCTACGGAGCGGGAGCCGCGTACGATAACGAGCATTCTGCTGTCGCTCTTTACGGTTCCCAGGATAAGGAATACAAGGAATACACCGGCGCTTCCGATAGCTGCTACGAAGTAATTCTGAACGCCGCAGCAGATACCTGTAATAACTGTCCAGAAGATGTAAGCTGTGTCTCTGGAATCCTTAATGGCTGTTCTGAAACGTACGATGGAGAGGGCACCGACCATACCTAAGGAGAGGGCGATGTTGTTTCCGATTACCGTCATTACAGTTGTTGTAAGCACAGTGAGCGCAACCAGCGTAACGTTGAACTTCTTGCTGTAGATGGTTCCCTGGTGTGTGATGATGTAGGAAATGTAGATTACCAGGCCGAGCACGATGCTCATGCCGATGTTAACGGAAATCTGCTGCCAGGTAAGGTCGCCCTGATTTTTAAGTAATTCAAATAACTCTTGTTTCATTTTTTAACTCCTGTAAATGTGGTGTTTATCTTAATAATTGGCCCTTGCCATTACGTATTTGCTCACTGAAAGTTCGCTCTTGTTGGTGACGCCAATGATGTCTTTTATATAGGAAAGTAAGAAACCATTGAATTTTACTTCCAGAACCGTCCTGTCCTTGTCGAAGACCGGTATCATTACCAGCTTCGGATCGAAGATGTTGTAATTGGTCTGGTTGGCGCTTATTTCGCTGTCGAAGGTTATTCGCGTGCTGTTTTCCTTTCCTATAAAGGCTTTGCGCTTGTAGTCGATTACGACCTTGGGCCGGTAGAACCGGGAAGTCATAAAGACGTACAGCTCTCTGGCGAAGTCGGTGTCGTATTTAAGGAGCACCGAGTAGTCCAGGTTTATGAGCTTTATGGCGTCTTCTCTGGTGAGTTCCAGCGACCTCTTCTTCTGGTTTGCGCCCTGCTTCTGCTTCATCTCCAGGTAGGCGATCTTTGCGTCTGCACTGTAGGTTCGCAGGCGGATTTTTCGTCTTACTTCTGTGCCGGCGTATTTTTCCCAGAGGTCCGAGTCGTGCATGGTGTCGAAATAAAGGGACCGGACAAGGTAGCCGTTGGATCCGCTGTGGGGGTCAAGCCTTAAAACCTGTTCGAATTTATGGGAAAGCTGAATCGCTTCCGTTTTTGTAAGGAGAAATTTCTTCTCGCTTCTGAGTACTTCTCTCAAAGGGTGCCTCGATAATAAACAAAAAGCCCGATAACTTTAACGGTTATCCGGCAGCTGGCTGGCTGCAGGTGCAGCCCCTATAGTTTTGCGTCATCGAATTACTTCGACTTTGCCCTTAAATCTCATATGTACATATATATTAACACCGCGTTATGCAAAATGCAAAGCAAATATGCACATATCAACGTTATTAATGGGGCGGGTACACCCTTCGGGTACGCGGCGCTTTAGCGTTTTAGCACGCTAAAGCACCCCGTCCCTCTTTACCGCTTTAGCACGCTAAAGTACCCCCGTCCCCCTTTAGCGCTTTAGCAGGGTAAAGTAGGTTTGCCCCTGTTTTGTATCTATTTATGGGGTATAATAGCAGTATAGAATTGTAAATTGTTTAATTGAACGAAAGGACAGGTTCAATAATTATGGCAGGCAACAACGACGGCGGTCTCAGACCGGACAAAGTTTCCACAGAATACATTCCCGATCTTTTAGCGGAGATTAAGGGTAGACTCGACGCTGCATTCGGCAGATTCGAAAAAGATATCATTAAAGATCTGGTTAACAGGATAGACTACGTTTTAATCGACGGACACCCGCTCACTAAATACATTGCAGACGCTCTCGAAGTAAACGGCGGCGACATGACCCTTTCTCAGAAGATAGAGCAGGCTCCTGCCATGATTCTGAATGCTCTGGTTCAGGGCAAGAGAGTATCCTGGTGCGTACCCGATGCCAGAACCGGCGCCTTTAAGGCAGACCAGCTCCAGACTTTTGCACCCCCTGCAGACCTGGGAAACTACCTGGAAAGCCCCGAAATAAAGCTTGAAATGCTTGTGGATCTGGGCGGCAGAGCTATGCCCGCTGTTAATCTTGCAGATAATAACCAGATTGAGGCAGAAGAAGCAGAAACCGTACAGCTCCTCGAGCAGCGCAGCAAGTTCAGCCTGGACATAGTCAATACTTCCAACGAAGGCTTCTTAAAGCAGGATTTCCTCAGAGATATTAAGAATGCAAATCCGGACAAGAGTATCCAGGAAATCCTCGACGACATCCACGGTCCGAAAGATCTTAATATCACCATGGATAGAGAGGCCTTTGTTAACCATGCCGTTGCAATGCTTATCCTCGAAGGCGTAGATCCCGAAATTATCTATGACCCCGAGCGCGGCGCAGATCTTCGTGCAGACGCAGGCAGAAGACTGTACCAGATGTGCAAGGATAAAGATATAGATGCCATCATGAACATCAACCTTGCATTTGCTCAGAAGGCAGAAATTGTAATCGAAAACGAACTTAAGAAGCTCGACTTAACGGACGAAAAGGTCATTTCCTCCCCGAGAGGTCTGGCTATCGCCCAGCTTTCCAAGTGCAATTTCGACCTGCTCCAGGAAAGAGACCGCCACAAGGATCGCTGCTATGAACTCCTTGCAGCGCAGATGGGCGGGGAAATTAAAACTGCAGAAGACAAACAGAAGTATGCAGGCGAATACGTTAAGCTTGCCGATAAGACCAATGCTCTCGGCAATCTTACATTAATGGCAGTATGCAGAAGAATGACTGCAGAAGCCGGTCTCGGATTTGCAGATGCGGACAGATACAGAAATAATATTCTTCCCAGAATGATCAAATCCCAGTTCGTGCAGAGCCTTATTTCCGAAGCGCAGAGAAACGGCGAAAGCGTTGCAGAAAAACTCGATTCCGCCACAATGAGCAAGGTTGAATTTTTCGATACCAACATTGAAAACGGCACTGCAGAAGGCAAAGAAGCCTACGATAATCTCGCAGATAACATTACCGCAGAATCGATGAGAGCCAATGCAAAGGCCCTCTTCGACGGAAGCTTCAGAGCAAACAACAGGTTCACCGTAGAATACCGCAAGAACGGCGAAGCAGAAGTTCCCGTTCCCGTATTCGAAGAAGGCAACGACGGACTTTCCAGACATACAGACCACTCCAAGGCAGAAAGAGACTTCTACACCGCTGAATTTGTTCAGCCCAGCGAAGAAGAATTCCCCCATCCGGGCAGCGTCGGAAATAACCTTGATATCCGAGTTTTCACAGTTCTCAGAGACCAGTTCAATATCATTACAACGGATAAATCCGGACAGGACAGACTGTATAGAATCGATGAAAACAATCAGCTGGTTGCCCTTGATGGCATCGACTTTGCATCTGCAGACGGCAGAAAGGAACTTCGCACTCTGGCTTATCAGGGCAAACTGTTCGCAGTTAAGGGAAACGAAAATGCCCCCGTACAGCTTCAGTTTGGTCTGCTTGAAAATACCAATACATGGTACGGAGAAGCCGCAGACTGCCTGGACCACGAACCGGAACCCGTTCCTTACAGGTGGTACCACGCAATCGGAAGAATCTTCGGAATAGCTTCCTGCATAGCTCAGAAGGAAGCTCACGACAATTACCTTAAGCGCGCTGCGCTCACGCAGTCCATAAAGCAGGTTGCAGAATCCAGAAAGCCTCTTACAACCTTCGAAGAAGTTTCCAAAAAGAACTTCGAAAAAGAACAGGCTGTTAAAGAAAATAAACTCATTGACGTTGAACGCGCTGCAGTAAACAGCAAGACTGCGATGAAAGCTATCTCTGAACTTTACGGAACAAAGCCTTTCTTCAGAGAAAAGCTCACACGCGAGAGCGTCTACACCAGGGAAGAATTCGACTCTCTAAAGCAGTACGACCTTGGTCTTAAGGACGGCCCCGAAATCGGAACCGCTCCCGGAAAAGATGCAGAAGGCAGAATTGAATTCAGAGAAAACGACTTTATTGCTCTTTCCATGGCAGCTGCCCTTACGCCTGAACTGGGCGGCGAAAGCCGTAAGGACGGTGAAGACACTAAGGAACTCGACCCCCAGATTTTAGTCGATGCAAACCACACAATGTACATGAACGACCTCGCCATGAACTACAATGTGGGCGAACGAGCTTTAATCCCCAGAGCGGGTGCAGGTGTTTATGTAAAGAATACAATTGCTCCGGCAAGAGATATCGCGGCAAATGCCATTGAGCAGTACAGAGCAGGAAACAGAAAGCCTCTCGCTGCGTTAATCGCTAACGGCATCGCTTTCGCAGGAAGAAATTACACCGGCGCTGAAAACAATCCTTCCGCAGCATTAATGGCTGTCTCAAAGTATATGGCTGCTTACGGAGATCTGCTTAAGGCTGACCCCGAGCTCGAAAAGGAAGTTCGTGTAAGATTCGAAGAAGATAAGCAGCGCTTCAGAGAAGCCCGCAGAGAAAATCAGATTGCAAAAGATGCTTTCAACGCAGAGCACGGCGAGTATCTCAGAACCGTAACCAACGAGATGAACAGAAGAAAGGCTGAAATCGATGCCTTTGGAAATGGTCAGGGCGCAGAAACCCAGGCTGCAATCGAAGAGCAGAACAGATACTTCGACGAACACCCCGAATTCCTGGATCTGGCTCAGAAAGCTCCCAAATACGATGTAATCGATAAGTTCTACGAAATGTGCGAAGATACAGATATAGACAGTACTATTGATGCTATGAATTCAAAGCTCAGAACTATAGATGCTCTGGAAAAGGGAAGTGAAGCTCTGGCTGAAATTAAACGCGCCGACATTGAAAACAGGAGCCTTACGCCCGAGCAGAATACAAAGCTTATGAAGGATATAATCCGCGCTGAACTCGTCAGGACTCACGACAGCCAGGTTAACGTTGCCCTCACCGCAAGAGGCGGCGAAAAGGCAACTAATGTTGAATCCATAGCCAGACTGAAGGCTGAAAAGCTTTTGCCGGTGGCAGATATGAACCATCCTGAAACTGTTATCAGGAACCAGTCTAGTAGCATCGGCATATCATCGCTGCAGTCCGGAAGCATCGCCATGTACAATAACGCAGAGACAAGAACCGGCAGCTCTCCCGTTACAAAGGCTCTTACAGACCCCGAAAAGGGCGATGCAGAGCTGGACAAGATCTATAACGCAGCATTCCCGAACGGTGCAAACTTCGGCAAAATGCAGCCTAAATATCTGCTGGAACATGCTAACAACGTGCCTAAGGCAATTGCTCAGTACCAGAAGGATGTCATCGCTCAGAAGCAGGCAGAACTTCGCCAGGCTGCAAATAATGCACCCGGAAAGAACCTTGAAGCCAATGCAGCAGCCAAGGTTAACGAAGCTCCCCAGCAGGGCGGAATGCAGATGAACTAACCAAAAATTAATATTTTTAAAAATTCTAAAAGGGGCCGCTTGTGCCCCTTTTTTGTGTCTTTTTTTAGGGTATACTCATAGTAAGAAAAATTTACTTAAACAGCAGATTAAGAAAGGATATGCAGATATGCCAGGTCCAGACGCACTCGATAAAGAAAAAGTAAAGACAGAATATATGCCAAACCTTTTAGAAGGTATGGAAAGAATGC
>JAKSSQ010000024.1 GCA_024403005.1 Clostridia bacterium
GCTCTCTATGCTGCAGGTTTCGACCCCGCTCCCGCAACGCCTTTAAGACACGCAACGGAAGAATACACTTCCAGAACTCTCTACAGCCTCACGCCCAACATGATTCCTGTAGACTTAAAGGATATCCAGCGCGGCGACCTGGTATACTACGTAAGCAAGCCCAGTTCCAAGACAATAATCCACGTCGCAATTTACCTTGGGAACGGCTATGTAATTGAATCCTGGCCAAACAAGGTTACGGATAAATATAAGCTGGCCGGAAAACCCCACCAGTACATTTACGCAGTCGAGCGTCCCGACTGGACAAAATGAGCAATAAAAATCTGCCCCGCATGTTCGTGGGCAGTTTTTTGTTGGGTCAAGCTGTTGCTTAATCAGATTACCTCCGGGACGTTTTCAGGCTGGCTATATACCCGAAATATTTCAAAAGATTTGTCATCGGGTACATTTGTAAAACTACTATCCGAAAATTTATAAAACTTGATTCTTTGGGTACTTTTTAACTGAAAATCCTTGATTTTCAGCATTAATTGGCCGGGCTACCGGCAAATAATACCCGAGAGAATTATCTTTTTTGAACCTCGGGTATCTTCTCCGCATTAAACTACCCAAATCTGCCTAATTCCTGAAATTTCGGGCACCTGTTTTAAAAAACTACCCAAAATCCGAAGAGGATAAGATTATCGGGTATATTAGGGCCGCTTCAGGTACTTCGCTGGCCCAAAGCATGTCCGGCAGTTTTACTAAAATTGATCTGTGTACGCAATTTCACACAGTTTCTGCAATATACTTTAGGCTTGTGCGTCTGAAAAATTCTGGCATCGCACAGATTCGGGCAAATACTCGAGACCTGCGCGTTTTCATTCAGCGTTGACCCAATCAGCGAAGTTTTAAGCCATATGGGTATATAGTTGACCCAACTACCCTTAAATATAACCAAGTTGGGGCAGCGCATTTGCTTGCCGATGCATTTTGCGCACCCAATGAGCAGCTTTTTTACACACATTGGGTCACCTGGTGACCCAATGCCGGGATAATTGCAACGAGTCGGGTCACATGCAAACTAAAAGGCAGCAACTCAGTCCTAACTGAAATTAAAAAGCAGCGCCCCGGGCCCAGCTAAAACTAAAAAGCGCACCCGCCTGAGCAAATGCGCCATTAAATTAGAAATCCTTCGCCTCTTCCGTGCCGGACCTATTTATCCTCGGCCTTTTTTAAGAACACTAAGCCTAAACCTAAACATGCAAAACCGAGGTACATGCATATTTTATCTATGGAGAAACTGAGTCCGGGGAGAAGGCCCGTAACCAGAGATATGCAGAGCAGCAATATGGAGATGCTGAAAAATACTGCACTTATTTTATGCTCTTTGGATTTTTTCATAATTGCCTCTGAAATTTACCGCACTATTCCATCATGATGTCGAAAATCTGGTCCGGGTGGGCTTCCATAATGGCTACCATGTCCTCGAAGTGGATCTTTGTGTCTACTTTGAGCATAAAGCAGTAAGTTAAAGTGCCGTCCGGGTTGTGGCAGATGCTTCTTCCGGAGACCGTGCCTCCGATGGATTCGACTTCCTTAACGAACTTGTCGCGGAATTCGTGGTCGTCCACCATGCGGACTGTTACGTCGCGGTTGGTCATGGAGTCGTTGTCTATGCGGAGCGCATGCATTACGGTCTGAATTACGAGGGAGAAAACGGTCGCAAAGAAACCGGTAACGTACATGCCAGCGCCGATGGAAAGCCCAATTGCGGAGCCTAAAAACAGGCCGCCTGCCGTGGTGAGCCCGCGCAGGGAGCTCTTGTTTCTGTAGATAATGGCAAGGCAGATAAAAGATATGCCGCCGATTACGCCTGCTGCGATTCTGGACGGGTCTGCCCCGTGAGTGCCGAGTACATAATCACCATTAACTACAAGGTCGCCGAAGCCGTACTTGGAAAGCACCATAAGCAGAGCAGACGAAGAGCATACAAGGCTGTATACTCTCGGGCCTGCAGCTTTAAACCTCTTGTATCTCTCGTAGCCTAAAGCTATTCCGCAGAGGGCCGCTATCATAATTCTTATGCAGTATTCGATCTGTGGATTCATATTTATCCGCCTTTTCCTTATATTTTATAGTTTGCCGCAGAGCGGCAGGCCCGGCAGATTACTGTTCTTCGTTAGCCCAGTGCTTAGCCATGCCGACCTTCTGGGTCATTTCCATAGCCCAGCGCAGAGCGAATGCAGCCTTGCCGAGGGAATATGTGCTTAAGTATTCCTTTGCCAGTTCTGCGTCTTCTGCCTTAATTCTGTTATATTCTGCAAGAATTTCTGCCTTTTCGCCTTCCCACTTGCTTTCCAGAGCAGCGATTTCGGGAGCCAGGATCTTGTGGCAGAAACCGTAGTCAAGCTGGGTCATCCAGATGAGGTTTCTGAAAATCCAGTAAGCTGTGGCAGGATTATATTCAAATTCTTCTGCAGGAGGAGCAAAGTGTGTAGCTTTTGCTTCTTCGTAATCCATCCATGCGTAGTTCTTGGGAGCCTTAATGGCGCCGAGGTAGAACGGTACGTAGGGGTTGGTGCAGGGCTGCAGCCATGCTCTCCACATTATGGAGGAAGCTGCGTCTTCGTTGAATTCGAAGATTGTGCTTTCTACTGTTGCGGAGCAGCAGATTGTAAAGGGGTCGTTGTTCTTCTGGTGAGGATCTCTGTTGTAGTCCACGTTGTTTGCATCTTCGCGGCCTTCCCAGTGGTTTCTCAGCAGGTTCTTAATGTCGTCCTTGCCGTAGATTCTTTCAGCCTTTTCGGAAAATCTCTTCCACTTCTTTTCTTCGAAGCCGAGAACAGGCCATGCATTGCGGTCACGAACTACGCAGCTTTCCTTGGGTGCGTCGGAGAAGTAAACCTTTGCGAAGTTGAAGTCGCTGTAGTCGCCTTCCTTTGCGGGTGTGTACCAGCCCTGAGCGATTGCGTATTCTACGAGATCGGGTGTGTAGTAGAAGTTTTCCTTGTCGGAGGGTTCCAGCTGCTGGATTGTGTACCAGTTGGGCATAAAGTAGATGTGGTCGTCGGGAACTCTCTTTGCAACCAGCTTGTTGCTTCTTGTGAGTTCGCAAACCCAGCATTCGTCCTTATCTGCAATCTGGTAGCTTCTGGAGCTTATATATCCGTACTTTTCAACCAGTTCAATTAAGATTTCCAGGCCGTGCTTGGCGGAAGTTGCGCGTTCTGCAAGAATCTGACGTACTGCATAGCCGAGGCCGCACTTCTTAATGTCTTCGTCGTTCTGCTTTCCGGGGTTGCTGGAATTTGTAACGATTGCAACGCCCCATTCGTTAAAGTAGCTGTCGCCGAAGGATGCGCCGTCCTTGTGCCTTACTTCTGTCCAGTAGTGAGCCCATGTAACGGGAACCTGGGGAATAACTGCACTACCGTCTGCAAAGGAGATGGTTTCGCCTTCTTCGTGGTGGATTCTGGGGACTGCATGCATCTGGATAATGCTGTGGTCGTCGTCCTCGTTGTGGCCTACCATTACTCTGCCTGTTTCGGAAACTGCCTTGCCGATAACTATGGTGGAGCAGCCGCCTTCAAATCTTTCGCGTTCCATAAAACTTTTATGTCCTTTCTCTATCAGTAACCGGTTTAAGGGCCGAAGGCCCGCTTCCTTTCAGTATACAATAATTCTGCAAAAAGAAAAAGCCGGGGCCGCAAGGCCCCGGAATCTTTTAATCCGTTAAATCCACTATATTTTAGATATATTCGCGGTCGATGTACTGGCTTGTAAAGAGCTTAAGCAGTGCGCCGTAGTCCAGGCTGAAGTCCACTGTGTCGCCCAGCTTATAATCTTCCTTCGTAACGTCCATGATAAGGTGGTCGGAGGAAGCGCCCAGGATGTCTGCCTTGGTGTTGAGCGGGGTCATGCCGTCGGGGTTTGTATCCTGCTTGCCTACTGCGAGAATTGCTCTGTCGATGTTTCCGCGGTCTTCGTAAACGGGGACCTGACCAAACGCATCTACGCCTACATCGCCGATGGGAAGAGACGGTTTGTTCTTGAGCTCAATAATCTGCGCTCTTAATGTAACTGCGTCGTTATATGTGCCTTCGATGCGGTTGCTGTAAGCTGTTTCGTTGCCCAGGATGAAGGATTCGCCCAGACGTACGTTGTTGATTCTAGCAGGCAGTTCCCCCTTGGGGATAAGGTAGATACTGGAGCTGTTGCCGCCGGAGATAATGTTAAGACGAATGGAGAACTTCTTTTCGATCTTTTCTGCGATGGCGCAGAGGCCGCCCAGATTTTCGGGCTTGGGAATAATGGCTCCATAGCAGGAGAGGTTTACGCCGATGCCTTCCAGAACTACGTGGTCCATCTTGAGGATTTCGCCGCATACGTCCATAATGGCTGCTTCGTCCTTAAAGAACATGCCTTCGCGAAGGTCGCCCATGTCGATCATGAGGATTACCTTGTGCTTCTTGTTCTGAGCTGCAGCTTCCTTGTCCAGCAGCTTGATTGTGTCAAGGCCGGAGTTTAAGGAAACGTCTGCATAGCGTACTACGTCTGCGATTTCGCTCATCATGGGAAGGCGCAGGAGTACTGTTTCCTTGCCTGCCATGTGGACCTGGTCTGCATAGCTTGCGATGTTCTGAATGCGGGAATCTGCGAGGAACTGAACGTAGTCGTTCTTGAGAATTTCTGCTACGATGCGCTGGTCTGCGCAGAAGCTCTTTGTAACGATCATGAGAGAGCAGCCGCCCTGCTTTGCGATCGATACTACTGTGTCGAGGTTATTATTGATCTTTGCAAGATCAATTCTAAGCTGGGGATACATGTGTGCTCCTTTCGTTAATAGTTCGTGTTTCTGTACTGACAGTGGATTCTTGAGCAGGTCTTGCACTGGTGATTGCAGCCGGGAATCTTCTGGGCTGCATCGCCGGAAGCGCTGCTGTTATGATGTGCATCGTAATTAGACGATGCTAAATCTGTAGCAGCTGTACGCATGGAACGGTCGTTTGCCAGAGCTTCTCTCTTTGCTGCTTCCACTTCTTCTCTTGTGGCGCCGCCGATCTTCTCCGGATTCTTATAGGCTTCCATGTCGTAGCCCATGCATTCCATTTCCTTGATGTGTTCAGCCAGTTCCTGGTCGTGCTTAAGCTTTTCCTTCTGGAGAGCCTGCAGCTCCTTAACTGCGCTGAACTGTTCTGCCTGCGCATCTGCAAATCTCTTTTCGGGGAACTTAATTCCGAGGGACTTTTCCAGAAGCTTAATGGCGCCTTCTCTGTGAGTCTTGGACAGAACGCCCAGAGAAGCCATAATATAGTCGTTATCTACCAGGAAGTCCACGCCTTCGCCGGGGTAGAGCTTCATGCCGGTTTCGTTGTCTTCCAGGATGTTCTTCATGAGCTGAATTCTGCCGGGAAGTCTTGTAAGAGCGCCGCCGGTGCCTACGATGTGGCGGATCTGTGTAAGGTCCTTGCCTTCTGCCAGAGTCATTCTGCCGGAAGGTCCGTAGACGTATCTGATCTGGCCTGCATGTCTTTCCGTAGCTCTTAAAACAGCTTCCTTTGTGAGTCTTTCGACCATCTTGAATTCTGCTTCGTTCTTCGGAATTGCCTTATAGCTTGCCAACGTTGCATCGGGGTCAACGCCCATGGCTTCGCAGTCCTTGCGGAACTGCTCTTCACCGATGGATTCGATAACTTTATAGCGATTTACGTATACGCCCAGGTCGCCTTCTACGGTGCGCTTTGCCTTGGGTTCGGGTGCAGTAAGGATTCTGGATACCATGTCGGAATCCTCGGTGACCGAATGCAGGTCCGTGGTAGCTCCGCCGACGTCTAAAACCATGCAGTCACCGATGCAGTCGTATAAAAGCTTAGTGCATTCCATAACTGCGCCGGGTGTGGGGATAATCGGGCCGTTAACCATGTCTCTTACGTGTTCCATGCCGGGAGCTCTGGTAATGTGGTCTTCGAAAGCGTCCTGGATTACCTTTCTGCAGGGCTCTACGTTGAGTTCGTCGATCTTGGGATATACGTTTTCAATATTGTAAAGAGGCATGCCGCTTTCTTCGTCGAAGATAAGCTTCATTTCCTCCTGATTTTCGATGTTTCCTGCATATACAACGGGTACTTTAAGGCCCATATTGCGGAGCATTTCCGCATTGTATATGGCTGTGTCTCTTTCGCCATAGTCTACGCCGCCGGCGAGGAGTATTAAGTTGGGCTGGATTTCCTTGATCTTGGCGATGTCGGTTCTTCTCATTCTGCCTGCTGTTACGTAATGAATGATGCCGCCTGCGCCGAGAGCTGCTTCCTTTGCTGCCTTTGCGGTCATGTCGTAAACAAGGCCGTGAACGGTCATCTTAAGACCGCCTGCAGCAGAAGATGTCGCAAGCATTTCGTCGTATTCCAGTTCGTCTATTCCGGCTTTTTTCTTCAGGTCGTCTACTGCGCCCTGAAGGCCGATGCGCACGTCGCCTTCCAGCACGGAAGTCGGGGCCTGGCCCTGTGCAAAGAATTCGGGGTTGTCCGAATCCAGATTTCTGAAGGCGTTTACAACTGTAGTTGTTGAGCCAATTTCAGCTACAAGTACGTCTACTTTCATAGTTCTCCTCTTTTAAGGAAAGAAAAGGGGGCCGGACCGAAATGGTCCGGCCTCCTGAGATAATACTATTCTCTTTCGCCTCTTCTTCTCTGGCGTTCTTCTGCCAGGAATGTAGCTACATCGATACCATGGGAGTTTCTGCCGAAGCCCATGTCTATGCCTGTCTTAACAGCTTCTTCGGGAATAACCTGAGTGCCGCCAGCGCAGATGATAACCTTGTCACGGATACCCTTTTCAACACAGAGATCGTTGATTCTCTTCATGTTCTTATAGTGGATATTGTCGTGAGAGATGATTGTGGAAGCAAGGATAGCTTCTGCATCGAGTTCGATAGCAGCGTCTACCATCTTTTCAACGGGTACGGATGTTCCGAGGTATACGCATTCGATACCCCACTTTTCGATACCGCCGTGCTTGATGTTCATGATTTCTCTCATACCTACAGAGTGTTCGTCTTCGCCTACTGTGCCGCATACTACTCTCATATGCTTTACGTCTTCGAATTCGTGATACAGTTCTGCATCGGACATGTAATGAGGTTCTTCGGGAATTTCCAGAGTGTCGAGGTCGATGTCGAAGTCGATCTTACCCTTCATTTCAATTCTTGTACCTTCAGCTTCCTGGAGGACTTCTCTTGAAATTACTTCGGGGCTTACGAGACCCATTCTCTTACCGATTTCGAGGGCAGCAGCTTCTGCAGCTCTCTTGTGTGTGGGCAGGCACATTGTGATCATGATTGTGCCGTCAGCCTGCCATTCCATTTCGGGCTTGATTGTGTGTCCGTCTCTGTACTTAGCTGTGTTTTCAAGTCTTCTTGCTACGCAGTCTGTTTCGTCCAGTTCGTCGATGTAAACGATCTTGGATCTGTCTTCGAATGTGCAGCCGCCGATGAGTGCAGCAGGATCCTTGGGGTCGCCGCCGTACTGTTCAACGTTGTTGTATCCGTAGTGAGCTGTAACGGGAGCCATGTAGTCCGGATCTCTTTCGAAAATCTTGCCTACGCCTACGCCGGCCTCGATCTTACGAGCGATACCGTCGCCGTTTCTTTCGGGATACTTAGCGGAGTCTACGAAGAAACCTTCCTGAACAGCCTTGAAGTAACCGCCGCATTCAACGATTTCTTCCATGAACAGCAGAGCTCTTTCCTTCAGGTCTCTAACAGTTTCTCTTAAGGGACCGTCCTTCTTGAGTTCTACCATGTCCTTCAGACCGCTCATACCGATGAGGGACTGCTTAGCTGTGTCTGTAGCTTCGATGTTGTAGATGTGCCAGGGTACGTTTCTGCCTTCGTCGGGAGTAATTGTAGACTGGATATCTGCGCTTGTGAGAGTGGAGATGAGCATGTTCATAACGTGAGTAACAGTTGCTTCTCTTGCGGAGGAGTCAATGTACTTTGTGTTCATCTGAGCTCTCATCTTGTATCTGTCGCAAACTTCTCTCAGAGCTACTGCATAGGGCAGGTCCATGTATACGCAGGGAGCCGGTGTAGCTGTGGGAGGTACTGTGGACAGGGAGATGTTTTCGGGCTTTACGCCAACCTTTTCGGAGAATCTGGAGTTGATGGAGTGCTGAACGATAAGTTCGGGCATTACCTTCCATGCTTCTCTTGCTGTAGCGTTAGCATTGTGAGCACCGTCGATCTGGAGCATGTCTGCCCATGCCATAACCTTCTTGGATTCGCAAGCGTCTACGAAGGATCTTACCATGTTGATGTCTCTGTACAGAACGTTGTACTGAGGATCCTGGTGAGCGCCGTTGATGCCTTCTTCTGCGAACATTACAGCAACGTCGGGGCCAGCTACGCCGGAGATGTAGGAGTGGTAGTTAATGGGTCTGCCAACTTCATCTTCGATGAGGTCCAGAGCCTTTCTCTGTGCTCTAACCTGCTTTCTTGTTACGGGGATACCGCCGATACCCTGGGGTGTACCTTCCATGAGGCCGTCGATGTGGGACTGACCCATATGGCGAATTACCATGATATGGTCTGCGCCGTGCCATGCAGCCATTCTCATACGTCTGATATCGTCTTCGAATCTGCCGGAAGCGATTTCAGTTGTAATTGTGGGCATGGGCTGGGGGTCGATGCCGTCGAAGTACTTAGCGGGGGGAAGGGGTACGCTGTTTGTCAGGGGCTTGGAAATGTTTGTATAGGTGAAGGGACCCATTTCCTGGGATTCAGCCCTTTCTCTCCAGTGCCAGCCTCTTCTTCTGGGTTCGTATTTGTCGAGGTCCTTGATTATTTCCTCAACGTTGATTTTTTCATTGGGCTTTAAAGGTTCCATACTTACTTTCCTCCTTTGAATGCTGCAACTACAACATCCCAGCCTTCGCCGTTAGCGAGCTTTGTGCCAGCTTCGGGGATAGAGATGTTTTCAATTTTGGAGAGCTTGTATACGCAGTGACCTGCGCCCTTGCCCATTAAACCGTGGTCCATGCAGTTGTTAACGATCTTCTGTGTTTCCAGGGAAGAGATTCCCATTCTCAGCAGAACGGATCTTTCAACTGAAGGAGTTGTATTCTTATAACCGAGTTCCAGGAGAGGATCGACTACCATGTCGGTCAGT
The DNA here is from genome assembly GCA_024403005.1 of Clostridia bacterium. Taxonomy (GTDB): domain Bacteria; phylum Bacillota; class Clostridia; order Peptostreptococcales; family Anaerovoracaceae; genus RUG11894. The sequence goes on from JAKSSQ010000024.1 coordinate 9,147, forward strand.
TCCCAGAATCTCTTGTAGAGTTCTTCGTCAGAAAGATTTGCAATATGCTTTCTTCTTTCTTCAAAATCGTCTGCTCTTTTCATCCTGTTTCTCCTTCAAAATAATTACTTGAGCTTAGCGATTGCTGCCTTTACGAATTCTACGCTGGAGTTTGTTTCAACAGCAAGGAATTCGAGGTCTGCTTCGCAGGGATCGTAGTTGTTAGCCTTCTTGCAAGCCTTCTTGATGAAGGATTCTCTCATGTGGTCGAGATCCATGTCAATTGTCTTGATGAAGCTGGGATCCTTGGGCAGAATGAGGTTTGTGCCGGGGATGTCTTCTGCATTGGGGTCACCGAACTTGATTTCGATACCGTTTTCTCTTGCGAATGCCATCTGGGGCTGAACGTGCTTGCCTGCGCCTGTGTATTCTGTTTCGGAAATTACGATATATTCTGTATCGGGAAGTTCCTGAGCCAGGGAGAATGCAGCAGCGAGAGCTGTGTTGCCTGCGGGGCCTCTTTCGATGCCTTCCAGGTTAGCGAGAGCTTCTGTGATGTACATTACATCGCCCTGCTTAACTGTAACGTATCTTTCCATGTAACGGAGAGGTCTTGCAGCACTTCTGGGTACGTCGGAGTGGTCGGGGTCAACTGCATAGGGAACGCCGAAACCGGTGTGACCTGTTGTGCAGGACTTCTTGTTGAATGCTGTGTCGGATGCCATGTGCAGACCTGTGAGGTCGATGGAAGCTGCTACGCACTTTGTGTTATTAGCGCCAGCCTTCATGAGGCCTCTTGCTGTACCTGTCATCATGCCGCCGCCTGCGGATGTGCAAACTACCATAGCGGGGTCCTTGCCGTACTTTTCTCTGCACTGCATTGCGATTTCGTAACCCAGTGTTTCTACGCCTGCGATACCGTAGGGAGAATAGAGAGAAGCGTTGAAGTAACCTGTGTCTTCCAGGATGGAAAGGAATGTGTAGAAGAGTTCGGGACCTACTGTCAGCTGAACAACTTCTGCGCCGTAAGCTTCGCACTTACGAGCCTTTTCGATGATTTCAGGCTGGCCTACGCCCTTGGAGTCGAAGCATTCCTGAACGATGATGCACTTGAGACCTTGCATTGCTGCCTGGGAAGCTACTGCTGCACCATAGTTACCGGATGTGGCTGCCATAACGCCCTTGTAACCCATCTTCTTAGCGTGAGCAACTGCGCAAGCAGCTCTTCTTGCCTTGAAGGAACCGGAGGGGTTGGACGCTTCGTCCTTTGCGAGAATTGTAGCGCCGAAGCCGGGCTTAGCGTACTTTCTTGCAAGTGCTGTCAGGTTTCTGAGTTCGAGCATCGGTGTGTTGCCAACACCTGTGAGAGACTGTACTCTCTGGATTTCTTCCAGTGTATAGCCTGTAGCTGCCATGAGGCCTTCGTAGTCGAAACGCATTTCGCCGGATTCGAACTGGTTGTAGTCCAGGCCCATAGCTTCCTTCATGATTTCATTGTTTCTTCCCATTACGGAAGCATAATCTTTAGCAAGTGCCATTACTTGTCACCTCCGAACAGGATTTCTCTCAGCTGCTTGTCGATCTGAACGAGTTCAGGAACGAACTGGCCATAGCTGTGTGTATAGTAGGGGTTAACTTCGATGAGTGTGCCGTGTTCAATTCTGTTTGTAGCTGTTTCAACTTCTACTTCATCGCCGATTTCAGCATCTGCCATGAGGAAGCCCTTAACCCACATTTCGAGAGGTACCTTAGCGGTATCTTCGGGGCAGCTGGGTGCTCTGCCTGCTGCGTCGAGTACGACTCTGTGAATGCGTACCCAATCACCTTTCTTAGCCATTTTAATCTCCTTCATTTATCAAGGGCAGCCACGACCGTGACCGCCCTCGAATTAAACTTTATATTGCGTTAATTACTTTACGATCTTCTTGGATTCGCAGATGAGGTTTCTGAAGTCGCCCATGATAGCTCTGGGAATGGGCAGGTCGATCATTGTCTTGAGACCGGGTTCTGCGTTGATTACCATAGGAATCATGTTTACGCACATAGCGATTGTTCCGAGACCGCCTTCGATTTCGGGGCTGTTGCAGAGGTTAACGTTGGGTGTACCCTTAACGATAACGTAGTCACCAGTCTGAACGCCAACCTGTTCGGGTTCGATCTGCTGGGGGTGATGCATGTGAACGGGCATACCGTTGGAGAGCTTAGCTTCTGCTGTCATGTTAACACCAGCGCAGGAGCCTGCAGCTGCGAAGCCGTAGGGGCTCTTTCTGTCTACGTCTGTTGTGATGGGTTCCATGTCCTGAGCGAATTCAGCAACTGTGAGGCCCATACCTTCTGCCATCATGCCAACGGATTCAGCGAAACCAACGTGGCCGGACATTGTGTGGTTAGCTTTTCTTGTGTAGAATTCGTCTACGGAGATGCCGATACCCTGTTCTTCCATTACGAGAGGTCCGAAGGGAGAGAGGGAGTTAACTCTTCTGGATGTGATTTCTTCAACATCTGTGAGAACGCCTGTCATTACGAGAACGAGAAGGTCCATGATGTGACCGGGGTTAACGCCTGTACCGAGGCAGGAAACGCCGTTCTTCTTAGCGCATTCGTCGAGCTTAGCAGCGAGATCGGGGTGCTGAGCCTTGGGGAATGCCATTTCTTCTGCGGATGTGATTACGTTGAGGCCCTGTTCCATAACGTAAACGAGCTTGTCGTATACAGCGGGTGTGAAAGAGTCTGTGCAAACGAGAACGATGTCTGCAGCGCCCGGCTTAATAACGTCTTCATAAGAACCGATAAGAACGTCTTCTCTGTCGCCCTTTTCTGTCTTGATGAAATCGAACATGGACTTGCCGATCTTAGCTCCTCTGCCTACTGCGCCAACGATGTCAACGCCTTCCTTCTTAAGAAGCATGTCTGCCATGCCGCCGCCCATAGCGCCAAGACCCCAGATAATTACTTTTACTTTTTCCATTTTTCTCCTCCTTAAAAATGAGATACGCATGATTGCGTCATTGAACAAATTGTATACGCTTAAATATAAATGCAAATACCGTGCCAACGCTGGTTTTCCTTTTAATTTCCCTATTTAGTGCCGGTGACAAGATTTTTGCCTACATTTAGTGCCGAAATGTTGAGTATTACCGCAAATATATTTGCGGTTAGTGCAAAATTATTTGCTTTCTTTATACTTTTTAATCTTATGCTGCAGGGTCTGCCTCTTTATTTTCAGGTTTTCCGCTGCCTTTGTTATATTTCCGCCGCTTGAAACCAATGCATTCTCTATCATTTCCCTTTCGATTTTGGCCAGGTACTCTTCCAGGCCGCCTTCGCCCAGCGTATATACATCGTGGGTCGGCAGGGATTTTCTGCGGTTGATTATCAGGTCGTCTTCTTCTATAACGTGGGCATCCGGGGAAAGCATGGAAACCGCCGACATTATGATGTTTTCAAGCTCTCGCACGTTTCCGGGATAGTCGTAGGAAAGCAGTTTTTCCTTGGCTGCATCGGAGATCATCCAGGCCTGGCGGCCGTACTTTTCGTCGTACTTATCCATGAATTTTTCCGCGAGGAGGATAATGTCGTCTCTTCTTTCACGAAGAGGCGGAATTTCCAGCTGCAGGACCGCAATTCTGTAAAGAAGGTCCTTTCTTAAGCGGTTTTCTGCGATTAAATCCTCGGCGGGTTCGTTGATGGTTGCGATCACGCGGACATCTACAGGGATGTCTTTGGTGCCGCCGACCCTGCGGATGTAGTTTTCCTGAAGAACTCGCAGGAGTTTGCCCTGAAGCTCCATGGGCATGGAGTTAATTTCATCCAAAAGCAGGGTTCCTTCGTCTGCCTGCTCGAAAAGACCGGGTCTGTCCACAGCTCCGGTGAAACCGCCTTTGCTGGTGCCGAAAAGCAGGCCTTCCAGAAGGTTTGCAGGTACTGCAGCGCAGTTCTGGGCCAGGAAAGGCTTGCCGGCTCTGTCGGATGCGTAGTGGATACTCTGGGCGATAAGTTCTTTGCCGGTTCCGGTTTCGCCGTAGATCATGCAGCTTGCAGAGGTTTCTGCTACTCTTTTCGCAAGGGCTATGGTCTTAAGGAAATCTCTGTTTTCTCCGTAAAGATCGTCGAATTTATACTTTCTTATGCGCTTTTCGCGTTCTTTTTTAGGAGTATCGATTTCTTTTCGCAGCTCGATGATAGTGCTGGTCATCTGCTGGATATCGGTGATGTTCTTGGCAATTTCAACTGCAGCGATTACTTCTCCGTCGTCCATTACGGGGATGGTTGTGTTCATCGTGGTAATCTGCTTGCCGTCCTTGTTCATGTAGGTCTGCTCTTTTTTCCAGGTGCTGCGGCCGGTTTCGAGGGCCTGGAGCAGCGTGGAGTTCTCCGTGGTAAGGTTTTTGAACACCTTGGCGAAGGGTTTTCTCAATACGTCGCGGCTTTCCATCTTTTCCAGCTGAGCCATGGATCGGTTGTAGACGATGCTGTTTCCTTCTCTGTCTACGACGTGAACCCCTTCATCTATAAGCTGCAGCACGGACTGCATGCACGTTATGTAATCTCTGTTCTTCATATTGCCTCCTGTGCAAAATTTTCTGCACCATATGCAAAATTATTTGCACCAAATCTATTCTATCTGCCCATCAGCCCCTCTGTCAACACTTTACCGCTTTACCACGCTAAAGGGGGACGGGTACACTTTAGCACTTTAGCAGACTAAAGGGGGACGGGGGTGCTTTAGCACTGCGCAGTGATGAAGTACCGCGTACCCGGAGGGTGTACCCGTCCCCGGATAGGGGTTGATTATTCGGGGCGTTTTAGGTATTCTTAATAGACGCGTGTTTCGCGCA
>JAKSSQ010000025.1 GCA_024403005.1 Clostridia bacterium
TATCGTATGCAACGGCGACGAAGGCGACCCCGGTGCATTCATGGACCGTTCCGTTATGGAAGGCAATCCCCACAGCGTACTGGAAGGCATGATGATCGCAGGCCTTGCAGCAGGCGCTCAGGAAGGTTACATCTACGTTCGTGCAGAATATCCTCTCGCAGTAAGCAGACTTAAGGTTGCTATTGAAAAGGCAGAAGAATTCGGCCTTTTAGGCGACAATATTCTGGGAACAGATTTCAGCTTCCACATCCACGTAAACACAGGTGCCGGCGCATTCGTGTGCGGCGAAGGCAGCGCTCTTACAGCCTCCATCGAAGGCAACAGAGGCATGCCCAGAGTTAAGCCCCCCAGAACCATCGAAAAAGGTCTGTGGGAAAAGCCGACAGTTCTTAACAACGTAGAAACATTCGCTAACGTACCCCTCATTATCCACAGAGGCGTAGACTGGTACAGAAGCATCGGTACACCCACAAGCCCCGGTACAAAGGCATTCGCACTTACAGGCAACGTAGTTAATACAGGCCTTATCGAAGTACCCATGGGTACAACTATCGAAGAAGTTGTATTCGACATCGGCGGCGGCATTCCCAATGGCAAGAAGTTCAAGGCTGTACAGATCGGCGGCCCCTCCGGCGGCGCTACAACAGCTTCCGCAGAACATCTTTCCATGCCTCTGGACTTCGACTCCCTCAAGAGCATCGGCGCCATGATCGGCTCCGGCGGTCTCGTAGTTATGGACGAAGACACATGCATGGTAGAAGTTGCAAGATTCTTCATGAACTTCACTCAGAAGGAATCCTGCGGCAAGTGCGTTCCCTGCAGAGAAGGCACAAAGCGCATGCTGGAAATCCTGGACAGAATCGTAGACAACAAGGGTACACTGGAAGACCTCAGCCTTCTGGAAGAACTTGCTGACACAATTCAGAACACAGCTCTCTGCGGCCTCGGCCAGAGCGCATGCAAACCCGTACTTTCCACATTAAAGTACTTCAGACACGAATATCTGGCACACGTAGTTGACCACAACTGCCCCATCTGCAACAAACCGAAGCCCCATCCGGACATCGACGCAGAAAAGTGCAAGGGCTGCGGCAAGTGCAAGCGCAACTGCCCCATGGAAGCTATCAGCGGCGAAGTTAAACAGGCTCACACTATCGATGCATCCAAGTGCATCAACTGCGGTGCCTGCGTAACAAACTGCCCGTTCGGTGCCATTACGGCAGCAAAGGAGGCATAATATGGCTAAGGGAATTATGTACATCGACGGCCAGAGAGTTGAATTCGACGGCGAAAAGAACGTACTGGCAGTCATCCGCAAGGCCGGAATCGATATGCCGACATTCTGCTTTAACACAGAACTTTCCACTTACGGTGCATGCCGTATGTGCGTAGTAGAAGACGAAAAGGGCAAGATCGACGCATCCTGCTCCATGGAGCCCAGAGATGGTCTCAAAATCCGTACAAACACAGCTAAGCTTTTAAAGCACAGAAGGATGATCCTCGAACTCATCCTTGCATCTCACGACAGAGACTGCACAATCTGCGAAAAGACAGAAAACTGCATGCTGCAGGAACTGGCTCTCCGTTTCGGCATTCGTAAGGTTCGCTTCGAAAACAACCGTGAACCCATCGAAAAGGACTACTCCTCTGTAGCAATCGGCCGTGACCCCAATAAGTGCATCCTCTGCGGCGACTGCATCAGAATGTGCAACGAAGTTCAGGGCGTAGGCGTTCTCAACTTTGCACACCGCGGAAGCGAAATCCGCGTAATGCCCGCTTTCGACAGAAAGCTTGCAGACACAAACTGCGTAAATTGCGGTCAGCGCGCAAACATCTGCCCGACAGGTGCCATCCACATCCACAATCAGATCGGCGAAGCCTGGAAGGCTCTGCTCGACCCCGAAAAGAGAGTCGTTATCCAGATTGCTCCCGCAGTAAGAGTTGGTATCGGCGAATCCTTCGGCCTCAAGCGCGGCGAAAACTGCCTCAACAAGCTGGTTACAGCTCTTAAGATGATGGGTGCAGACGAAGTTTACGATACAAACGTAGGTGCAGACCTTACAGTTATCGAAGAATCCAACGAATTCCTCGAAAGACTCAAGGTTGGCGGCCCCTTCCCCATGTTCACAAGCTGCTGCCCCGCATGGGTTAAGCACGTTGAGAACGAACTGCCCCAGTACATGAAGAACGTTTCCACCTGCAAGTCTCCAATGCAGATGCTTGCTGCAATCCTTAAGGAACAGAGCGCTGCAAGAGACAAGGCAGACGGAAAGAAGACTTTCCACATTGCGATCATGCCCTGCACAGCAAAGAAGATGGAAGCTGCACGCAAGGAATTCATCCGCAAGGGTGAACCCGATGTAGATCTGGTACTCACTACAAGAGAAGTCATCATGATGATTAAGGAAATGGGTATCCGCTTCGAAGAACTGGAAGGCGAAGCTCCCGACATGCCCTACGGCATTTCCACAGGCGCAGCTGTTATCTTCGGTACAACAGGCGGCGTAGCAGAAGCTGTAGCAAGACACATCGTTGCAGATAAGTCCAGAGATACATTCAAGATGCTGGAATACAGCAACCTCCGCGGAACAGACGAAATCCGTGCGGTATCCCTGCCTTACGGCGACAGAGATCTCCACATCGCAATCGTACACGGCCTTGCAAACGCAAAGAAGCTCATTACCGAAATGGAAGAAGGCAGAGCTTACTTCGACCTGGTAGAAGTAATGACATGCCGCGGCGGCTGCGTAGGCGGCGCTGGACAGCCCACAGTTACAACAGCTCAGAAGAGAGAAAGAACTGCAGGTCTGTACGAAGCTGACAGAAACTCCATGATTAAGACAGCAGGTCTTAACCCGGTAGCAGCTCAGCTTTACGACGGCATCCTTAAGAACAAGAGCCACAAGCTGCTCCACGTTCATTACGGAAAAACAAAATAATCAGTGTTTTCGGCGAATTGTATGTAATTCGCAAATAACATTGTATGTAATTAAAAAAGAGCGCATGGATACTTGCTTTCCTTGCGCTCTTTTGTGCTATAATTCGAAGTGGAAAGGAAGTATAGTAAGATGAAAGCATTAAAGTTAGTTGCTCCCGGAAAAATGGAAGTTCAGGAAGTTGAAATGCCCCATCCCGGAGCAGGAGACGTCCTTATCAAAGTAGCTTACGCAGGTATCTGCGGAACAGATCTCCACGCCTATATGGGCCAGTACTCCAGAACAAAGTTCCCTGTTGTATTGGGTCACGAACTTTCCGGCGTTATTACAGAAGTAGGTGAAGGCGTTACCAAGTTCAAAGTAGGCGACAGAGTAACCTGCGAATCCACTTATAAATCCTGCGGTACATGCAGATTCTGCCGTAAGAACGACCTGAATCTCTGCGGTAACCGTATCGGCATCGGCACAAATAAGGACGGTGCTTTTGAAGAATATATGACAATGGCTGAAGACAGAGTATGGAAGCTGCCCGACAACGTTTCCTTAAGAAGCGGCGCAATTTCCGAACCTCTCGCCTGCGGTACACATGCAATTATGGAAGTTGCAGACGTACAGCCCGGCGAAATCGTCTGCGTATTCGGTGCAGGCGCTATCGGCCTTATGGTTGCACAGGTTGCAGTTGCTGTAGGCGCTACAGTAATCCTGGCAGGTCTTACAATCGACGAACCCAGATTTGCTCTCGCAAAGGAAATGGGCGTACAGTACACAGTAGACCAGCTTAAGGAAAGCCTGGACGACCTGGTAAAGGAACTCACAGAAGGCTATGGATGCGACGTAGTAGTTGAATGCTCCGGCGCAGTTCCCGCTCTCAAGAAGTCCTTTAACATCGTTAAGAAGCAGGGTAAGGTTGTACAGATGGGTCTCTACAAGGATCCCGAAGTTCCCGTTCCCGGCGAAAAGATCGTACAGAACGAAATTATTTATCTCGGCAGCCGCAGCCAGAAACCCAGCTCCTGGGCTAAGGCTATGGAACTCTTTGCTACAGGCAAGATCAACCCCGAAAAGGCTGTTACAATGGAAGTTGAAGTTGAAAACTGGCAGGAAGCATTCGATACACCTCCCAGCGGCAAGAAGTTTATCAAGTTCGACGATTTCGGTGAATAGCATATATTCTCCCGGTAGAATTTCTGCCGGGAGACTTTTGCATGGAGAAAGTTTATGAAAGTTGTAGAAGAAGAAAGAAAGAATCTTTCCGCAGCAGATATTGGACATGTTAATACAGATGGCCCCGGAAAGGCTCCGAACTACGTTCTTCTTCCCGGTGACCCCAATAGAGTTGCCTTAATGGCAGAGCTCTGGGACGGCGGAAAGCAGGGCCCCGAAGGCTTCAGCGGAAGTCCGGAAGTCTGGACTCTGGCTCGCCAGGCCAAAGCTGCTGTCGGCACATATAAAGGAACTGAAATCGGTGCCTGGTCCACAGGTATCGGCGGACCTTCCGCAGAGTTCACCTTTACGGATGTAATCGGAAGGGGCGGAGAAACATTTATCCGCGTAGGCACGACGGGAACAATTCAGCCCTATGTAAACATCGGAGACATTATAATCAACGATGCAAATATAAGACTGGACGGAACATCCGATTTATATGCGCGCAAGGAATTTCCCGCTGCAGCATCTTTTGAAGTAACCATGGCTTTGGTTAAGGCCTGCGAAAACCTGGGAATCCCTTACCACGTAGGTACAGGATGCACCAGCGCTTCCTTCTTTACAGGCCAGTGCAGACCCGGATATAAGGGATACCATCCATCGTATATAGACGATATGCTCGAAGATTTAAAGGCTCAGGGCGTTCTCAATTTCGAAATGGAAGGTGCAACGCTTTCTACCCTTGCAAGAATATACGGAAAACGCTTCGGTATGTGCGCTGTTGTAGTGGCTCACAGACTTACAGGCGAATGGCTGGAAGACCCGAAGACCGAGCAGAATGCCTGCCTTGTAGGCGCAGAAGCTCTCAGGATTCTGGCTGAATGGGACGAAAAGAAAAAGGTTGCAGGAAAGAAATACTACTTCCCCGGACTTTAGCCCATTGTATACGATATAATTTATTGTATCGTGGTATAATTGAACAACAATAACTACAATAGTTAAAAACAGAGCATAAGCTCTGCTGCTGATATTACGTATTTAATGGAGGATTGCTATGGCAAAGAAGACCTACACAAATGAAGAAATTCAGGTTGTCGCCAACAAAATCCGTAAGCAGGTGCTCAAATTCGCAATCGAAAGAGGCGGCTGCTATATGGGTCAGACAAACTCATCCGCTGAAACCCTCGCAACATTATATCTCGATGTAATGAACCTGGGCGAAAGCACAGCAAACCCGGACGGCGTTGTTTTCCCCGGAACACCCAATGCGGAAAACACAGACTGGCAGCGCGGCAGCCAGTACAACGGACCCACATGCGCTCCCTATGACAGATTCTTCCCCTCTCCCGCACACTATGCATGCACAATTTACTGCACACTGTATGCTGTAGGCAGAGTTTCCGAAACAGGTATTAACAGATTCAATAAGGATGGCTGGATCTTCGAACAGATCGGTGCAGAACACTCTCCCGGTTTCTAAACAACCGCTGGTTCCCTCGCACAGACAGTCGCTGTTGCCCGCGGCCACGCTCCGGCAAGAAAGATGAGAGGCGAAGAAGCTACAATATACTGCTTCATGTCCGACGGCGAACTGGAAGAAGGCCAGCTCTGGGAAGCTATCCAGGCTGCAGTATTCTACAAGCTGGACAACTTCGTACTCATCTGCGACGTAAACGGTCAGCAGATCGAAGGCTACACAAAGGACGTTATGAACACAGCTCCTCTGTACGACAGATTCACAGCTTTCGGTGCTAAGACAGTATCCATCGACGGCCACGACATTCAGGCTATTAAGGACGCTTGCAGAACAGAACACCCGGGTCAGCCCCTCGTAGTTCTCTGCAACACAAGCCCGACACACTCCATGCCGTTCCTTGAAAGCCGCAGACCCAAGCTGCACTTCATCAACATTAAGACACCCGAAGAAATCGCAGAAGCTAAGGCTCACTACGAATCTATGGAATAAGGAGGAACTGAGTAATGATTATGGAAAAGAATGTATACTCCAAGAGCATCGTCGACTGGGGTAAGAAGCATCCCGAAACACTGGTACTCTCCGCAGACCTGGGTTCTTCCTGCGAAATCATGGATTTCAAGAAGGAATTCCCCGATAGATATCTGTCCATGGGTATCGCTGAACAGAATATGGTAAGCTGGGCTGCAGGCCTTGCAAGAGAAGGATATCTTCCTTATCTGCACACCTTCGGCGTATTCCTTTACAGAAGAGTACTGGACCAGGTTGAAATGTCCGTTGCATACGGCAACCTGCCCGTAGGTCTCGTTGGTTTCGTTCCCGGACTCCTTACACCGGGCGGCGTATCCCACCAGTCCACAAACGATATCGCATCCTTAAGAGCAGTTCCCAACATGAGAATCTACTCCATTTCCGATGCTACAGATATCGAAGGTTTCCTGCCCATGGCATACGAAGCAGGCGGCCCCTTCTACGTAAGAATGCTGCGTAAGGAAGTACCCAGACTCTTCCCCGCAAACGAAACAATTCAGTTCAACCACGCAAGAGTTGTTGCTGAAGGTACAGACGTAGCTCTCTTCACAGAATCCTTCGCTACAGAAGAAGGCATGAAGGCAGTTAAGGTTCTCCAGAAGCACGGCGTATCCGTACAGATGCTGGCAGTATCCACACTGAAGCCCTTCACAGATCCTCAGGTTGTAGATGCTCTTAAGAAGGTTAAGTACGGCGCAGTTACATACGAAAACCACAACATCATCGGCGGCCTCGGCACATGCGTTGCAGAAGTTATCGCAGAAAACGGACTCAACACAAAGCTTGTTAAGTGCGGCGTTAACGACGAATACACACACGGCGCTTCCAAGATGTACCTGCTCAAGAAGTACAATGTAGACGCTATGTCCTGCATTAAGGCTGTTGAAAAGCTCATCGGCAAGGATCTGGGAATCGACGAAAGCGAAATCGAAGAAGTTCGTTTCGAAGATTACAACGGAATCGCATAAATTAAAAAATTATAGTATAATAGAGGGACGGCTTTGCCGTCCCTATGTCGCATAGGAGATAAAAAATGTTCGAAGAAACAAAAAAGCAGATTATTAAAGCTGGTATGACACTGGACCGTTATGGACTTATCGCACTTTCCGGCGGAAACGTATCCGTTAGAATGCCCAGCGGCGAACTCCTCGTTACACCTTCCGGCATGATCTACGAAGACATGGTAGAAGACGATGTACTCGTAATGGACATTAACGGTAAGGTAATCGAAGGTACAAGAAAGTCCTCTTCCGATACAGAAGCTATCCTGTACATCTTCCAGAACATGCCCGAAGTTACAGCTGTAATCCACACACATCAGCCGTACGCTACAGCAATTGGCCTCATCCAGGACGAATTCGAAGTTAACCTGACAACACTGGCTAACGCTACAGCAGGCCCCGTACCTGTAACTCCCTACAGCTCTGCTGGTTCCATCGACATGGGTATCGATACAGTTAACAACATCGGCGACGGTCTCGCAGTTATCCTTGCACACCACGGCGTTATGGCAGTAGGTAAGGACAAGGGTCTCAAGCAGGCTCTGTATGCAGTAGTTTAGCTCGAAGAGGCTGCAAAGTGCTACCTCGCAGCAAGAGCAGGCGGCGAAACCAAGAAGATGACACCGGAACAGATCCAGCAGTCCATCGACGTATTCAAGTACTATGGCCAGGGAACACCCGTAATCCCCAAGGATCTGGTAAAGAGAGTATAGTTATAGCGGAGGCGCTATGAGCACCGAATCAAATGCAACAAAGATTTTAATAGTCGAAGACGAAAAATCCATTTCCGACATTATTAAGTTCAACCTTAAGAAGGAAGGATTCGAAGTTGAAACGGCCTACGATGGCCAGGACGGACTTAACAAGGCCCTTAACTGCGGCTGCAAGTTAATTCTTCTGGACATCATGCTGCCCATTATGAGCGGATTTGAAGTCTGCAAAAAAGTTCGTGAAACAAGCGATGTCCCCATCCTTATGCTTACAGCTAAGGAAGAGGAAGCCGACAAGGTTCTCGGCCTTGAGCTCGGCGCCGACGATTATATTACCAAGCCTTTCGGCATGAGAGAACTCCTGGCAAGAATCAAAGCAAACCTGCGCCGCTTCGAACAGAAGGACGCTGCAGGTGAAGCCCCCGCAGAAGTTCAGGAATTCGGTAATCTGGAAATTGACCCCAGCCGCTATGAAGTCCGCAAGAACGGACAGACTCTCGAGCTCACTTTAAGAGAATACGAACTCCTCAAGTACCTCGCAGAAAGAGAAGACCATGTATTCTCCAGAGAACACCTGCTCGAAGAAGTATGGGGCTATGAATATTACGGCGACATCCGCACAGTCGATGTAACTGTAAGCCGTTTAAGGGAAAAGCTGGAGGACGACCCCGGTGACCCCAAATTCATAATGACAAAGCGCGGCATAGGCTATTATTTTAAGAAGCCTTAAGCCCTAACGAGTTCTATGAATAATTCCGGACGCAGCAGCGTACGCTGGAGGATAGTAGTCGTTTATTCCATGCTGTTCTTCGTGGTAATGGCCCTCGTATCGGTCTTCCTCGTAAACCGCATAGAAAACTACCAGCTGTCCTCGCTGAAAGAAAACATCACAAATACAGTAACAGAAAGCAACCTGCCCACTTCCCTGGGCGGGTATGCTTCTCTTACGCCAAATTCGGCTCAGATTCAGCAGACCCTGGACTACAGCTGGAGCAGCTTTACGGAAGAGCTCTCCGTCGTGGACAGCAGTCTTAACATCTGCGCCTCCACAAACGAGAATTTAATCGGCCGCTCTGCAGCCGATGTTTTTGACTCTGGGATTATTGCATCCTGCCTGCTTACCGGCAAGGAATGCGAATCCGATACAGAAAGCTCCGGCAACATTCCGGTAAAGAATCTCTGCTACGCAATTAAGAACGGCAGCATCACTACCGGCGTTGTTTATGTGCGTGCAGATCTTTCCAGCATCAACAGCTTCGTAGCCCAGAGTAAACTCATATTTATCCAGGCTATCGCAATAGCCCTGGTAGTTACGTTTATATTGGGGTCAGTGCTCGCCAGCAGCATTACAAGGCCCATTAACGACGTAACAAACACCGTCCAGAAGATGTCCGCCGGCGATTTCTCCGAAGGCGTAAGCGTAAAGAGCGACGACGAAATCGGACAGCTCGCGCAGATGTTCAACCTGCTGCGAGAGAAGCTGGACTTTACGTTATCCGAAATTTCCAACGAAAAGAACAAGCTGTCCACCATACTTACCTACATGGCGGACGGCCTTGTAGCAATAGATCTGGAAGGCAACATTATCCACGCAAACCCGGCAGCCCGCCACATGCTGGATATCGACCAGGACGAAGACCTTTCCAGAAGAGATTATAATTCCATCCTGGGCCACATCTCCGAAAACATGCAGCTTTCCCGCATTAAGGGCAACTGCGAGTACGAAGGCGGCCAGGACATATTCTTTACAGAAAACAGAGTTTTTGCAGTTCGCTACGACAGATTTAAGGACGAAGACGGCAAGGATATCGGCATTATCATAATCATGCAGGATATTACGGAGCGCCAGAAGCTGGAAGACATGCAGAAGGACTTCGTTGCCAACGTTTCCCACGAGCTCAAGACGCCGCTCACCACGGTTAAGAGCTACACGGAAACCCTTATGGACGGCGCTGTGGACGATCCGGAAGTGGCTCAGAGCTTCCTGGAGATCATCGACAACGAAACGGACCGCATGACCAGACTCGTTAAGGACTTGCTCCAGCTTTCCAGACTGGACCACCGCCAGGAAAAGATGAACTTCTCCGAAGGGGACAGCGTGCGCCTGGTAAAGATGTGCATCACCAAGATGGACATTACTGCCCAGCAGAAACAGCAGCAGCTTAACGCAATGTTCGGTGACCCCGGGCAGATCCGTGTAAACATGGATAAGGACAGAATGGAACAGGTTTTAATGAACGTGCTGTCCAACGCCATAAAATACACTCAGGAAGGCGGAAGAATCGACGTAGACATCCTTAAAAACGGCGGAAAGGTGCTCGTTACCGTTTCCGACAACGGCATAGGCATGTCTGCAGAAGAACTGCCAAGAATTTTTGAAAGATTTTACCGCGTAGACAAAGCCCGCTCCCGCAGCATGGGCGGCACAGGCCTTGGCCTTGCCATCACCAAGCAGATTGTGGAAGAGCACCAGGGCACCATCGAGGCGGAAAGCTCTCCCGGTAAGGGCACCAAGTTCACCATAACCTTACCGATTTCTAAACATAAAGGAATACCAAACATAGAATAATGGACGAAGAAAGAGGCATAAGCAGCTTTACCCAGGATCTTCTCGAGCGCCCCAGCGAAAGCGAAGCGCAGAGAGAAAGAAGGGAAATCCGCAGCAAAAAACTGGAGAAGAAGACCAAGGTTAAAGACCCGGAGAAAATCAAGCGCAGACAGCATCGCCGCAGGGTCATTTTAGTCATGTTCCTGATTGTGCTCATCGCAGTGGGTCTTACAGTTCGCGGAATCTTCAGGCTGGCTGCTTTAAACATAGAAAAGGCCGAAACTGCCAAGGAACTCCAGGCTCTGGAGCAGCAGATGGGCGAACTTCAGAACGAACTTACCCAGGTTAACTCCGACGAATACGTAGAGCAGCAGGCCAGAATCCAGCTGCACATGATCCGCCCCGGCGAAATCCTCTGCGTAGTGCCCCTGGAGGCTGCCGGCAGTGCAGGGTCCGAAGGCGAAGCGCCCGAGGATGCAGACAGCGCAAAGCCGGAAGAGGCTAAGCCATGACCCAATCAGCCCGCCCCGTTATAAAAGAGACTATAGTTGTCGAGGGCAGAGACGACGAATCTGCGGTTTTAAGAGCTGTGGAAGCCGATATTATCTGCACTCACGGATATGGGATAAACGCGAAGACTTTAGAGCAGATCGGCTATGCATACGATAAAAAGGGGATAATTATATTTACCGACCCGGACTTTGCCGGAAAGAATATCCGGGAAAGGCTAAGCGGTCTTTACCCGAACGCAAAGCACGCCTTCCTTACGAGAGACGATGCCCATAAGGACGGAGACATAGGCGTGGAAAACGCCTCTCCCGAGGCCATAAAAGCGGCTATTCTCGCTGCGAGGGCAGTTATTCAAAAAGACGAAAAAAACTCGCCAAAGGCGGGATTTAAGGCCTCAGAAGGCAGGATACTTCCGGAGGATATGGTTATGCTCGGGCTCACCGGACAAACTTACTCGGCAGAGCTTCGAAAAGAGACCGGAAAGATACTGTGCATCGGAAGCGGAAACGCTTCGGCATTTCTAAAAAGACTTAATTCCTTCGGAATTACCAGAGAGGAACTGGTTAAAGCATGCAGCAAAGCTTCAACAGAAAATCCATGAGCTCCCTGGAGCGCAGATACAATTTTAAAGCGGCTAAGGAACTGGGCCAGAATTTCGTTACAGACCCGGCAGTAACCGAAAATATTATTGAATCTGCAGGAGCAGGAAAAAAAGATTTAATAATCGAAATCGGCCCCGGATTAGGCGTAATTACCGCAAGAGCAGCCGAAAACTGCGGAAAACTCGTGGCAATCGAGGTAGATAAGAACCTTTTGCCCATACTTGCCGAAACCGTAGGCTGGCAGCCCAACGTAAAAATTATCAACGAAGATATTCTCAAAGCGGATCTTGCTGATATAATATATAAGGAGAAGGTTTTGCCCGACGGAAGCGAGGCGGAGCACGTTAAGCTCATCGGCAACCTGCCGTACTATATTACGTCGCCGATCATGGCCAAACTCATCGAAAACCGCGAACTCTACGAATCCGTAACCATCATGGTTCAGAAGGAAGTTGCGGAGAAGATGATGGCGGCCCCCGGCAAGAGAAACTACGGAGTAATGTCCGTAGCGATTCAGTATTTCTGCGACATCGAATACGTAATGGACGTTCCCAAAGAAGTATTCATGCCCATGCCGAAGGTGGATTCTTCCGTTCTTACCCTGCACATCCGCAAGGAAAAGCCGGTCCAGGCTAAAGACGAAGAGAAGTTCTTCCGCGTAGTAAAGGCCGGATTTGCTCAGAGGCGCAAGACTCTCGGCAACGCGCTCGTAGGCACCGATGGTGCAGACAAGGCAAAGGTTCAGGACGTGCTGAATGCAGCCGGCGTTGACCCGATGCGCAGAGCAGAAACCCTCTCACTCGCTGAATTTGCAGCGATTTCAGACAGCCTTTAACATGTAAAAGTGTTTAAATATAAGGATATATTTTTTTGATGGAGGTATCATAAAATGAAAACAATTGCAACAACAAAGGCTCCCGCAGCTATCGGTCCTTACAGCCAGGCACAGATCGTTAACGGTCTCGTATACACATCCGGTCAGATCGGAGCTAAGGCTGACGGTTCCATTCCCGAAGGCGTAGAAGCTCAGACAACACAGTCCCTCGAAAACGTTAAGGCTATCCTCGAAGAAGCTGGCACATCCATGGATAAGGTTGTTAAGACAACAGTATTCATCGCAGACATGAACGACTTCGCAAAGGTTAACGCAATCTATGCTACATACTTCAAGGAAGGTTCCTACCCCGCAAGAAGCTGCGTACAGGTAGCTCGTCTCCCCAAGGACATGCTCGTAGAAATCGAAGTAATCGCAGAACTGTAATAGAAATGCACGAGGCGGCTTAAGGCCGCCTCTTTTATTTTAAGTATGACCAAACCATCCACTGTAAAATTTCATCTTCCGGGCCTCTTTGAGTTTTACGAACTCTACAGACGTTTTCTGCCTCTCTTTTACG
The DNA here is from genome assembly GCA_024403005.1 of Clostridia bacterium. Lineage (GTDB taxonomy): Bacteria > Bacillota > Clostridia > Peptostreptococcales > Anaerovoracaceae > RUG11894. Next base: position 12,853 of record JAKSSQ010000025.1, read on the forward strand.
AAAAGAGGGAATGGTTTTACCCCTGGGCAGAAATAGAATCCATCTACGGCGCTCCTTCAGGCTGCCTCTGGGGCGGCGGGCGCACCGGCTTCGGCGACTGCGATGTAAACGAATGCCTTAAACTCCTTGAAGAATACGGTATTTCGGCCCGCCTTACCTTCAGTAATTCACTCCTTAAAGAAGAACACCTTTCCGACTACAGATGCAATAATCTCTGCAGAAAGCTGGCAGAAAAGCCGGCGCTGCGCGGCGGCGTAATAGTCCATTCGGATTTGCTGGCAGAATACCTCCGCAAAAACTACCCCGGGCTTTATCTGGTATCTTCCACAACCAAAGTGCAGACGGACTTAAAAGACCTTAAAGCAGAATTGGAAAGACCGGAATTTGAATACGTAGTGCCGGATTTCCGCTGCAATAAGGCTTTAAATTTCCTGGAAAACCTTCCGCAGAGCGAAAAGGATAAAGTCGAATTCCTCTGCAACGAATGCTGCAGCATAGCCTGCAAAGACCGCAGGGCCTGCTACGAAAACGTGAGCCGCAAAGCGCTCGGAGAAGACTGCCCGGACCACGTGTGCAGAGCTCCCGGAGCAGAAGAGGGCTACAAGTTCTCCAAAGCCATGAAGAACCCGGCTTTTATCGGGGTCACCGATATAACGGAAACCTACATGCCCATGGGCTTTTCCAACTTTAAAATCGAGGGCAGAAGCCTCGGCAGCGCCGTGGTCTTCGAAATGCTCTTATATTACCTGACGAAGCCGGAGCACCATGTGGAACTTCGAGAAGCCGTGTATCTGGACAGCAGCCTGGATCTTTTCTAGTTCGCAGCTCCCTGCCTGCCGGCAATCGCGCAGCGCAGACTATTGTGCTATAATCTAGATACTTATATAAATCTGCAATAACAGGAGAGATTATGAACTTCAGAC
>JAKSSQ010000026.1 GCA_024403005.1 Clostridia bacterium
AAGAAAGCTCAGGAAGCTTCCTGGAGTTAAGAAGGTGTTTATCCGCTCCGGCATAAGGTTCGACTATATGCTCGAGGATAAGAACGACACATTCCTCCGCGAAATGTGCAGATTCCATGTATCCGGCCAGCTGAGAGTCGCTCCCGAGCACGTTTCCGACAACGTTTTAAGGCTCATGGGTAAGCCCGAAAGCAGCGTCTACAGGGAATTCCTGCGCCGCTTCGAAGAAGTCAACAAGCAGTACGGCCTGAACCAATACGCAGTTCCGTACCTGATTTCCTCCCATCCGGGTTCAACCCTTAAAGATGCCATAGCTCTCGCAGAAAGCGTTCGCGACATGGGCTACATGCCCGAACAGGTGCAGGATTTCTATCCTACGCCGTCCACGCTTTCCACCTGCATGTTCTACACCGGAGTAAACCCGGCCGACATGAAGAAAGTCTACATACCTTCTTCCCCAAGAGAAAAGGCCATGCAGAGGGCTTTAATCCAGTACAGAAAGCCGGAAAACTACGATATCGTTAAGGATGCGCTGCTGCAGGCAGGCAGAGCAGATCTTATAGGGTTTGACCGCAACCATTGCCTTATTTCCCCTAGAAAGCCGGCTGCAAAGCCTGCAGAAGAGGGCCGACAGACAAAGGGCCGCGGCGCTAAATCCGGAAGGCCCGAAAGCCGCGGTGCAGGTGCCGGCAGAGCAAAAAAGGACGATCGAAGCAGATCGAGGAAACATTAACATGGAAGACGAAATGATTTTAGATAAACTGGTCTGCCCGGTATGCGGACAGCACAGATTCGAAGAAAAGGGCGGCTACGAAATCTGCCCGGTTTGCGGCTGGGAAGACGATCCTCTCCAGCGCAGAGAACCGGATTTAGCAGGCGGAGCCAACAAATTAAGCCTTAACGAGGCGAGAAAAGAATGGTTTGAAGAGGTTTACAGAGAAGAAGATGAAGAATAAAAGAGGTTTAGTAATAATTATTTTCCTTCTGGTCTGCATCGTTTGCGCCTGGTACATGACAAACTACGGCTTTAACGAAGAAGACATCTACGAAGATCCCGTACCGGCAGGCCAGGAACAGGTAACAGATAATCCGCAGGGCAGCCAGGATGCAGAACCGGCAGAGCAGCCCGGAGGAGCAGTGGGCGAGCCCGAGCAGACCCCGGATGCTTCCGCAGACTACGTGGACTATTACTTCCGCAGCGCAAAGCTCCTTAACCAGCACTACGACAAGCACGGCAAAGACATGGGCTTCGACAGCCCGGAAGAATACGAAAAAGCTGCCAGCGATGTAATCAACAATCCGGATGCACTGTTCAAGTACGAAAAGGAAGACGGAGACGAAGTCTATTATGTTGTTGAAACCAACGAGTTTGCAGTGCTTTCAACAGACGGATACATCAGAACATATTTCCTGCCGGATTCCGGTAAGAAATATTTCGACAAGCAGTAAACTGAAGAACCGAATGCAATAAAAAAACGGCCCGTAGAGAGCCGTTTGTGCGATTTACTTGGCAATCATTGCCTGGAGCATGTTCCAGCCGCTGTAGAGCAGTTTTAAGCCGTAGAACACGATAATAGCACCGCATACTATGTTGATTCCGCGGAGCAGCTTGTCTGTAATCTTTGCGCGGAACAGGTTTACGATGGAAGACATGCCCAGCCACCAGCATGCGGATGCGCAGGATACGCCGAGGATGAACATGGTGCCCGGTGTTCCGGGAAGTGTTACTCTGTAGGAGCCGAGGAGCATGGATCCGTCGATAATTGCCTGGGGGTTGAACCAGGTAACTACGCAGGATGTTGCGATAACCTTGGCGATGGGAATGTCTACGTTAACGCTGGTGTCGAGAGTTGAATGGGAACGGAGAAGTCCGATACCTATCCATATTACTACGAGAGAACCGATTCCTACGATGAGGAGCTCCAGCAGAGGATTGGAGCTCATGATGCCGCCGATTCCGAAGAAGCATGCGACAGCAAGGGTAATGTCGAAGAACATTACGATGAGAGCTGTGAGGAATACGCGCTTTCTCTGCTGAGTAAGTGCTGTATTGATTACGAACATGTTCTGAGTTCCGATGGGAGCTACATAAGCGAAGCCCAGCATCAGACCCTGTAAAAAGTATTGCATTTTGTCTCCTTTACAACAAGGGGTTATAATATATTACTAACGCCCTTTAACTTACCTATGTTAAGATACTAACATAAGCATTTTTGTTTATCAACAACGCATATATTACTTGGAAGTTAACGCTTATATTATTCAGAAGGGGATTAAGAAAGCGAGGTATATTCAATGAAATACGATGTAATTATTGTCGGCGCAGGTCCGGGAGGAATTTTCTCCGCATACGAACTCATGCAGTCCGATAAGAACCTTAAAGTAGGTGTTTTCGAACTCGGCGCACCTCTTGCAGAAAGAAAGTGCCCCATCGACGGTGTAAAGATCAAGAGCTGCGTACGCTGCAAGACATGCTCCATTATGAGCGGTTTCGGCGGAGCAGGTGCTTTCTCCGACGGCAAATATAACATTACAAACGACTTCGGCGGCACGCTCTACGAACACATCGGCAAGAAGAGAGCCATCGAACTCATGGAATACGTTGACAAAATCAACTGCGAAAACGGCGGTTCCGTTACAAAGCTCTACAGCACAGCCAACTCCGAATTCAAGACAAAGTGCCTCCGCAACGACCTGCACCTCATGGATGCACAGGTTCGCCACCTGGGTACAGACATCAACTATATCGTTCTGGAAAACATCTATAACAAGATGAAGGACAATATCGATTTCCACTTCCACACAGCTGTAACCTCAATCAAGAAGGTTGAAAGCGGCTACGAAGTTTCCACAGACAAGGACGAAACCTTTGAAGCAGAATACTGCATCGTTTCCGCAGGAAGAGTAGGCAGCAAGTGGATGGAATCCGTATGCAGTGAGCTCAATCTGGCTACAAAGTCCAACAGAGTAGACCTGGGTGTACGCGTAGAACTGCAGGCAGACATCTTCAAGCACATTACAGACGAACTGTACGAAAGCAAGATCGTTTACCGCACAAAGCAGTATCAGGACCTCGTTCGTACATTCTGTATGAACCCCAAGGGCGCAGTAGTTAACGAAAACACTAACGGCATCGTTACAGTTAACGGCCACAGCTACGAAGATCCCGCAATGCAGACAAACAATACAAACTTTGCTCTGCTTGTTGCAAAGCACTTCACAGAACCCTTCAAGGATTCCAACGGTTACGGTGAATCCATCGCAAGACTGTCCAACATGCTTGGCGGCGGCGTTATCGTACAGCGCTTCGGCGACCTGGTAAGAGGCCGCAGAACCAACGAAAAGAGAATCCAGGAAAGCTTCCTTACACCGACTCTGGAAGCAACTCCCGGCGACCTTTCCCTGGTAATCCCCAAGAGAATCCTGGACGACATCGTAGAAATGATCTACGCTCTGGACAAGATTGCTCCGGGTACAGCTAACGACGATACACTGCTCTACGGTGTAGAAGTTAAGTTTTACAACATGGAAGTTGAACTGGATGAAAACCTGGAATCCACAAGCAAGGGCCTCTTCGTAATCGGCGATGGTTCCGGCGTTACACACTCCCTGTCCCACGCTTCTGCAAGCGGCGTACACGTTGCAAGACGCATTCTGGAAACAATTTAGTAAATGACAAATAAGAATATGCTCAGCAAAAGGGCATTCTACATACTCTCGTTCACATGGGGCCTGCCTCTGGTTCTGGCCGGTTTAACTATCGCAGCGGGGCTTATGCTTCTGGGCAAAAAGCCGAAGAAGTACGGCTGGTGCTGGTATTTCGAGCTGGGAGAAAACTGGGGCGGCTGTGAACTGGGTTTAATATTCATAACCTGCAGGCAGGGCGGTGAACACATCAAAGCTCACGAATTCGGTCATGCGATACAGAACTGCAGATACGGCTTTTTAATGCCTTTCCTTGTAAACATGCCGTCCACTTTAAGGTACTGGCAGCGCAGAATTTTTACAGCTCTTGGCCTTAAGCTTAAGACGGACTACGACGACATCTGGTTCGAAGGCCAGGCTACGCAGCTTGGAAAAGCTTACATAGCTGAAATACGGAAGGGCGGCGAAACCTGCTGAACTTAATAAAAGCAATAAAAAACAGCGGCGATGAGCCGCTGTTTTGTCGTTTATTGAATTAATACTTGTCTACGATGAAGTCCTGAATTTCCAGGCCAGCATCTTCGATAGCCTTGCGGAGTTCTGCGGGATCTGCATTGGATGTAGTCTTGAGCAGAAGTTCTGCTTTGCCGTCGATGCTTTCGGGCATGGTGAAGTGGGTGATATTTGTGTTGCATGCCTTTGTAGCTGTGCCCAGCTTTACCAGGATTCCGGGGATATTATCTACGTTTAAGATAATCTTGTAGCCGGGAGTTCTTCCGCCCATCATGTCGATAAGAGCGTCGAAGAGGTCTGTATCTGTAACGATGCCTACGAGCTTTTCTCCGTCCAGTACCATCAGGGAGTTAATCTGATTGTTTCTCATGAGCAGAGCAGCGTCTTCGATGAATGTATCTACCTTGCAGGTAACGGGGTTCTTAACCATTGCGTCTGCAACTGAAATCTTGGAAACCAGATAGTTGATTTCGTAAACGCTCAGGGAAGTTGCCTGGCTGGGGGATACTCTTTCGATGTCTCTGTCTGTAACGATGCCTACCAGCTTTTCTCCGTCGAGTACGGGTACTTTTCTGAGACCTTTTTCTCTCATTAAACCGATGAGTGTATTAATAGAGGAACTTGCCTGTATTGTATATGGATCGCGAGTCATTCTGTCTTTAACTAACATAAATTCCACTCCTTTCTAGTGATAATTTATTCTAACACCACAATGCAGCCTTGCATAGTGTTTTATTCAAAAACCTTCATTGCGTTTGCGAAATCTTTGATGAGGTCATCCGGATCTTCCAGACCTACGGAAAGGCGGATCATGCCGGGAGTGATGCCGATCTTGCGTCTCTGTTCGTCGGGCATGCTGAAGTGAGAGGATGTAACCGGGTGACTCATGGTTGTGCGCAGACCTCCCAGAGTAGGTGCATACTTTGTGAACTTAAGAGCCTTCATGAATGCGTCGATCTTTTCGATGTCTTCGGGAAGGATGAAGCTGAGCATGGGTGTGGAGCCGTTTTCTCCGAAGAGCATTTCTGCCAGTTCCTTCTGTCTGCCTTCTGCAAGGCTGGGGTGGCAAACGCCTGTAATGCACTTGCTTTCTGCGAAGAACTTAGCCAGCTTTTCTGCAGTTTTTGCCTGTCTGGGGATTCTGAGCTCTGCAGTGCGAAGACCTCTTAAGATCATCCAGGAAGCAAAGGAATCTGCCGGTGTACCCATTAACATGGAGATGGGGCGGATTTTATCTACCAGAGCCTGAGTTGTGGTCACAGAACCGCCCAGAACGTCTGCGTGGCCTTTCATGAACTGTGTAAGTCTATTAACTACGATATCTGCACCGAAATCTATGGGCCGGATGGAGAAGGGGGAAGTAAAGGTATTGTCTACCATTAAGAGTCCGCCGTTCTTGTGAGCCAGTTCTGCCAGTGCGGGGATGTCTGCAATCTTAACTGTCGGGTTGCTTACAACTTCGGAGTAGATGAGCTTTGTGTTGGGCTTAACGGCAGCTCTTACGGCATCCATGTCCAGATAGTCTACGAAGTCTGTTTCTACGCCCATCTTCTTCATGATGGAGCTTAAGGTTGTAAAGGTTTCGCCGTAGGTGTGTGCGTTGCAGGTCAGTCTGGCGCCGGGCTGCAGGAGAGTGAGGAGTGTGACGGAAATTGCACCCATGCCGTAGCCGAAAATGAGGGATGCTTCGCCGCCTTCCAGGTAGCTGATTGTTTCAGCGAGAGCAGCTCTGTTCGGGTTGCGTGTTCTTGAATATGTCCAGCCCTTGTCTGCAGTAACTTCTGCCAGTTCTGTAAGGCTGTCCATTGTAAAGGCTGTTGTTTCGAAAATCGGAAGGGTTTCCGGTTTCTTAAGGTCCATACCTCTGGCACCCATGCCTGTATGGAGCAGTCCTGTTGCTCTTTCAAAATCGTTCATTTCCGTGACCTCCGTTAGATTTTTTCTTTCCAGAAATCTCTGTTTAAAAGAAGTAAAAGTGTGTATATTTCAAGTCTGCCCAGGAGCATGAGCGCGCAGAGCACTGCCTGGGAGAAACCTGTAAACGAACTGTAGTTTGCGCAGACGCCCATGGCTCCGAAGCCTCTTCCGATATTATTCAGAGCTGCTGCAGCGGATGTAATGGCTGTCTGCATGTCCGGTGCATCAAATGAAAGCAGGAAAATGCCTGCAAAAAGCACCACCGTGTAAGTGAGCAGATAATATACGATGCGGTTGCTCGCATTGGATTTGAGGGGCTTGCCGGAAACCTTAACTGCGATAACAGCCTGCGGATGGATTCTTGTCGTAAAGCTTCTCCAGATAAGCTTGGAAAGAACCACGATTCTTATAACCTTAAGGGCGCCGCCTGTGGAAGAGGAGCAGCTGCCGACAAAGCTCAGAACGGTTAAAAGAATCTTGGAGAAGGTTGGCCATGCGTCGGGATTTCCGACGGAAATACCCGTTGTGGTCATGTAGGAAATCGTGTTAAAGAGGCCCTGGCTTATGGCTTCGTCGTCGCTTACAGTGCCTGTGGCGCTTAGGTTGACCGCAATCAGCGCAGCTGCGGCAAACATGATTCCGAAGTATGCTTTAACTTCCGAATTTCTGCCGAAAAAGCCTCTTTCGCCCTTAAAACCGCGGTAAAAGAGGGTGTAATCCAGGCCGGAAATAACCATGAATATTCCGAGAACCATGGCTATGTACTGGGTAGAAACTGCAGCCAGGCCGCTCGTGTAGTTTGTAAGGCCGCCGGTTGAGACGGTGCTGCAGCTGAACACTATGGAATCCATCCAGTTTAAGCCGCCGAGCTTAAGGAGCAGAACTTCCAGAATTGTAAAGCCTGTATATATTCCATATACGAACGTTGCGGCGTTTTTGCTTAATGCGACCTTAGTGTTGGAAATACCGCTTATGTCTGCGTGGAGCAGCCTTGCGGTGCCGCCGGCTGCGGAGAGCATTAAGCTGCTGAGCAGCACGATAACGCCCAGACCTCCGAGCCACTGGGAGAGGGATCTCCAGATTAAATAGCATGCAGGAAGAGCGGAAACGTCTTCGAAAACAGTAGCGCCTGTAGTCGTAAAAGCGGATATGGATTCGAAGATTGCAGCCATAAAGGAAGTCGTAATTCCGCCGGCTAAATAGGGGATAGTTCCGATTAAAGATGCACCGATCCAGGTGATGGCAGCGATAAGCATGCCGTCTTTGCTGGAAAGTTTAGCGCCGGCTTTTCTGTAGCTGCAGGCCAGTAATGCTCCTATGGTTAAAGCAATGGCAGAAGGTGCGAGAAAGGCCTGCATGTAGACCAGTTCGCCTTCCAGTGCCGCCATAATTCCCGGAACCAAAAGGGCCATACCTGTTACGACCAGCAGTCTTCCGAATATTTTTAATATACCTTTTGTGTTGCGGGTCATCAGGTTCTCCTGTTCCAGAATGCGGGTGTGAACAGCAATATAATGGTGAACAGCTCAAGTCTTCCTGCAATCATAAACATGGAGAGCAGGAGCTTTGCGGGAGCTGAATAAAATCCGAAGTTCATGGTCGGGCCTACGGCTTCAAAGCCGGGACCGATGTTGCTTACGCAGGCTACAACGGAGCTTAAGGCGGTGATTGGAGTCACGCCTTCGAGAGCGATAAGCAGGGTGCCGATAACGATCGTAAAGATGTAGAGGAGCACGAAGCCTGCAACGCCGGACATCGTTTCTGCGGAAACTGTCTTGCCTGCGACTTTAATGGGGCTTACGGACTGGGGATGGAGCCTTCTGGAGATGCCGCGGTTTATTAACTTAGCGGTGAACGCAACGCGGATAACCTTCATGCCGCCGCCTGTTGAACCTGCGCAGCCGCCCACGAACATAAGGAAGAAGATTATGAATCTGCAGGGCAGGGGCCAGGTGTCGAAATCGGCAGTGCCGTAGCCGGTGGTCGTTATGATGGACGAAACCTGGAAAAAGGCATATCTGAAGGCCTGTCCTATGGTTTCGTAGTTGTTCTTGATTACGAGCATCGCAGTTATAAAAGCGGTGGATGCGCCGACTATGGCTGCGTATACTCTGAATTCGTAGTCCTTAAGGATATTTAAGGGCTTTTTGCGTACGATATTGTAGTAAAGGGAGAAGTTTACGCCAGCAAGGAGCATGAATACGCTTATTACCATTTCGAAATAAACGCTGTCGTAGGCGCCTATGCTTGCGTTGTAGTTGGAAAATCCGCCTGTTCCGACGGTGCCGAAGGTGTTAACCAGGGCGTCGTAGAGAGACATTCCGCCAGCCAGCAGGAATACCATCTCGATAACGGAAAGGCCGCAGTAGAGCATGTAGAGTATCTTTGCGGTTTCGTTGGTTGTAAAGCTTATCTTGTCCATGGTCGGGCCGGTGGTTTCAGCTCTCATGATTTTCTGTCCGCCGATGCCCAGCTTAGGCAGAATAGCGATGGTTAAAACCAATACGCCCATGCCGCCCAGCCAGTGGGTAAAGGATCTCCAGAAGAGTATGCCCTTGGGCAGGCTCTGGATTTCGGAAAGGATGGTGGATCCAGTGGTGGAAAAACCGGAAGCCGTTTCGAAATAGGCGTCCGCAAAGGCCGGAATCGTACCGGAAATCATGAAGGGCAGGCAGCCGACGAAAGACATGGCAAGCCAGCTTACGCCAACGACAAAAAATCCGTCCCTCATGCGAAGCACGCTGTCTTTTGGTTTGGGCGAATATTTGGTCACAGCGGAACCTGCGACAATTACAGGTATGCAGCTTAAAAGGAAAGCTTTAACTATGTCCCATTCGCCGTAATATGCAGATACCGCAGCCGGAACGAGCATGGAAACTCCGATAACCGTGGCTACGGCACTTAATACTTTTATAATTAATCGGTTGTTTAAAAACATCAGCGTTTAATAAGTCCTTCCAGGTCGGGCATGGAGGACAGGAGGGAGAGGAATACAACCTTGTCTCCCGGCATAATCCTTGTGCGGCCGCTCGGAATAATGATGTCGTTATCTCTGTGTACTGCTGCAACGAGAACGCCTTCGGGAATTTCGATATCCATAAGGGTTCCTTCGGTAATGGGCATGTTCTTTTCTGCCCAGATTTCGATGAACTCGGCCTGGCCCTGGATCATCTCGGCAAAGACAACCATCTTGTCGCCTTTCTGGATGAACCTTAAGATGCTGGAAGCGCACATGTCTATCGGGTTGATGATCATGGATACGCCCAGGCTTTCCGTAAGGCTGTTGTAGCTGTTTCTGCTCATCTTTGTAACTACGTCTTCGATTCCCTGCTGCTTTGCGATTAAGGAAAGCATGAGGTTTTCTTCGTCGAAGCCTGTGACCGCAACGAAAGCGTCCATTCCGTCCATGTTTTCTTCGCGGAGCAGGTTAGTATCCGTAGCATCTCCGTGGAGGATTAAAACGTCGTCCAGTCTTGCGGACAGCCATTCGCAGCGTTCGCGGTCCTGTTCGATAATCTTTACTGCAATGTTAAAGTCGGACAGCTTTTTAGCCAGGAAATAACCTGTCTTTCCGCCGCCGGCGATCATTACCTTGCGCAGATCCGTGGTGAGCTTGCTTTCCTTTACGCTCTTTCCAATGCTTTCGATGCGTTCTTTTGTACCGATAACATAGAGCCAGTCGCCTTGCTTAAGCATGGTATTACCGTTGGGAACGATAATCTGTCCGCTTCTGGAAATAGCTGCGATAAGGAGACCGTCCAGGATTCTGGAGACTTCCTTAATCTGCTTGTCGAAGAGCTGGGGCATTCTGTCGATTTTGAATTCCAGAATGTTAAAGCCGTCTGCTGCAAACTGTCCGCCCTGAAGGGTGTACTTCTGGGTGAGGTACTTATAGATTTCCTGCGCGCAGGCCATGTCCGGGTTTACGATGTGGTCGATCTTCTGGACTTTCTTGATGAATTCCAGCTGTTCCACGTGCTCCGGAGAGGTTACTCTTGCGATAACTCTGGCGCAGCCCAGTTCCTTTGCAAAGTTGCAGATTACGATATTGCGTTCATCCTTGTCGGTGACCGCAATTAAAAGGTCGTAAGTCCAGATTTTAAGTTCTTCCAGCACATCCACGCGCTTTGCATTGGCTGCAAGGGTAAGGATGTCGTATCTGCTGTTAACTCTCTGCACCAGATCTTCGTCTTTGTCTATTAATGTTATTTCGTTTCCGCCGCCCAGAAGGGTCTGAACCAGGGAGATTCCCAGTTTTCCGGCGCCTACAATTGCTACTTTCATAATCCAATCAACAGGGCGGCATAAAGCCGCCCGATATAATTTTCTGCGTTATTCTTCTGTTTCTTCTGTATTGTTGGTTTCTTCTTCTGCAGGTTCTTCGGGTTCGCTTGCAGTTTTTGCAAAGATGCCCTTGCCCTGAGCCTTAAGGTCTTCGCAGAGCTCGTCGTATTCTCCCTGTTCGAGCGGGAAGTGAGCCTGGCACTTGCGGCATCTTACGGAGTAGTACATCTTTCTCTTGGTATGTGTGTTCATGTCCATCATTGCCAGAGTCACAGCAACCAGCGCAATAATTACGTGCAGAAGCTTAAGGAAAGATGCGATAACGATAATTGCGGTAATAGCCAGGTCTCTTGCGATGAGCTTCTTTGTCTTTGCAGAGTAATGATACTGGGAGCCTTCGTGTTCTGCAGTTGTACCGCAGAAGGGGCAGGTAGCTTCGAAGTACCTGAAGTCGTCGCCGGACTTCTTGAGTGTAAGGCCGTCTTCATCTCTAACGTCTTCCGGGTTGAGGATTAACTGCTTTTTTCTGTAGAAATCGCCTTTCTTGCCGGGGATGGTTGTAAGGTCTACAGCGCCGTTTTCGAATCTGCGGATACCGAGAATCTTTTCTGTAGCTGCTTCTCTTTCTTCTTCGGGAAGGGATAATATGTATTCTATCTGTTCGTCAGTAAGATACTGTTCGACATTTTCTGCTTCGCGTTTAGCCATTTTTATTCCTCCTAAACATTTTTGTTGCAAACATTATACCATAATATGAACTTATGGTATAATAAAATCTCATTAAGAAGTAAGAGGTAATTATGAGTAAACCAATAGTAGCTATAGTCGGACGCCCCAATGTAGGCAAATCGACGTTTTTCAATAGGATCTGCGGCCAGAGAATTTCCATCGTAGAAGATACTCCGGGCGTAACAAGAGACAGAATCATTGCGGAAGCAGAATGGGTGGGTCACCACTTTTTCCTTATCGATACCGGCGGTATTGAACCCGATTCAAAGGAAATTATCCCCGCACAGATGAGAATGCAGGCAGAACTTGCCATGGACATGGCAGACGTTATCCTGTTTATCGTAGACGGCAGAGACGGTCTTACAACTGCAGACGAAGAGGTAGGTGCGCTCCTTCGCAGAAAGAACAAGCACGTTATCCTCGTTGCAAATAAGATCGACAATCCCAGAAAACTGCCCGACAACTTCTACGATTTCTACGAACTTGGCCTGGGTGAACCCTATGCGGTTTCCTCCGCAAATGCTCTGGGTCTGGGTGACGTTCTGGATGCAGTATTCGACCTTATGCCCGAAAAGTTCGGCGCAGAGGAAGAAGAGGACGACATTAAGATTGCCATCATCGGCAAGCCCAATGTAGGAAAATCCTCCATAGTTAACGCTTTCGTAGGCGAAGAAAGAGTAATCGTAAGCAATATCGCAGGCACAACCCGCGATTCCATCGATACACCCTTCGAAAAGGACGGGCAGAAGTATACTTTAATCGACACAGCCGGCATCCGCCGCAGGGTTAAGGTTACGGAAGACGTCGAAAAATTCTCCGTAGTGCGTGCAATTGCAGCCATCGAACGCTGCGACGTTGCTCTTCTCGTAATCGACGCCGTAGAAGGCATTACAGAACAGGACAAGCGCATCGCAGGCATCGCACACGAAGCAGGCAAGGGCATTATCGTAGTTGTAAACAAGTGGGACCTCGTAAAGAAGGAAACCAACACCATGAGAGATTTTGAGCGCCAGATTAAGGGCGAATTAATCTTCATGACCTACGCTCCCGTTATGTTTACATCCGCTCTTAAGGGCCAGAGACTGCCCCAGGTTATCGACATGGCTAAGTACGTAGCCGAAATGAGAACCATGAGAGTTTCCACAGGCCAGCTCAACAGCCTCGTTCAGGATGCCATGATGATGAACAATCCGCCTTCGGACAAGGGCAAGCGCCTTAAGATTTACTACGTAACACAGATTGGCGTACAGCCGCCTCTCTTCTCCTTCCAGGTTAACGACAGAGAATTAATGCACTTCTCCTATGCGAGATATCTGGAAAACAAGATCAGAGACGCATACGGATTCCAGGGCACAAGCTTAAAATTCGTATTCAGAAACAGAGGCGAAAAGGATGATATTTAATATTATTGCGGTTATAGTTTCCTATTTCCTCGGCAACATTAACCCTGCAATCCTCGTGAGCAAAGCTCTCGGAGGTGACATTAGAGAAAAGGGCAGCGGAAACGCAGGAACAACTAACATGCTCCGCGTTTACGGCAAGAAAGCAGCAGCTGCAACTTTCTTAATCGATATTTTAAAGGGCACAGCAGCGGTAATTCTGGGCCGTTTAATCGGCGGAGATGCAGTCAGCTATGCCTGCGGATTTGCGTGCATCTGCGGCCACATCTGGCCTGCAGTATGGGGCTTCCGCGGCGGAAAGGGCATCGCTACAGGCTTCGGCGTGCTTCTTGGCATCGCTCCGGCCTATGCGATCTGCGAACTGCTCGTAGCTATTCTGTTCTTTGTAACCACAAAGATGATTTCCCCGGGCTCCCTTGCAGCAACTTTTGCCATGCCTGCACTGGCCAGGGAATTCGCTCCCGGATTCGGACCTTACGCATTTGTCCTCATGTGCATCGTTTTCTTTAAGCACAGATCCAATATTAAGAGGCTTTTAAAGGGCGAAGAATCCAAAGTCAGCTTTAAGAAGTAAAATAACTACCCTCTGCCTAAGGCGGAGGGAATGTTGCGTTTAGAGGGTTCATGTGAACCCCAAAAGGAGATATATGGCTTTAAAAGTTAGCGTTATCGGTGCAGGCAGCTGGGGTACAGCTCTGGCAAAAGTCCTTGCAGACAACGGACACGAAGTTAAAATGTGGAGCGCAACTCAGCAGCACCTTATAGACATGGAGGCTGCAAGGGAAAACGTCCGCTATCTTCCCGGCGTAAAGCTTCCGGACAGCATTAAAATCTGCCTGGACGAAAGGGAATGCTTAAAGGATGCGGAAATGGTGCTCTTCAGCGTTCCTGCACAGAAGTTCAGAACGGCTTTCCAGATTGCTCTGGCCATGATGCCGGAGGATGCCATTGTGGTCAACGTGGCAAAGGGTATCGAAACAGCGTCTCTTATGAGGCTTTCCGAAATCGCCTACAGCATTAAGCCCGGCCTTAAGTATGCGATTCTCTCCGGACCTTCCCATGCGGAAGAAGTCGGAAGAGGCATGCCCACGACGGTTACGGCTGCTTCCAAAGACCCTGAACTGGCTGAATTTGTTCAGGATGCCTTCATGAACAAATACTTCCGCATCTACACCAACGACGATATTCCCGGCGTGGAACTGGGCGGAGCTCTCAAGAACATTATCGCTCTTGGCGCAGGTATTGCAGACGGTCTGGGCTACGGAGA
>JAKSSQ010000027.1 GCA_024403005.1 Clostridia bacterium
CTGCGATAGGGTGGCTGCAGGGGATTTGTTATTCCTTTACTATCCTGGCAGGATTTGTATAAATGCATTTGACATTGTAAGACGATTGTCATACAATTGCTTCAGGAGGTATACGTATATGATTTCTATAAGAATGAACGAAGCTTCTGAAAAACAATTAAAAGAAATAGCAAATTTTGAGGGGCTCAGCGTTTCTGAATATGTAAGAAACATAATTAATGAAAAGCTGGAAGACCTTTACGATCTCAAAATTGGAACACAGGCTCTGGAAGAATTCAATAAAAATCCTGTTACATACTCCATGGAGGAGGTTTTTAACGATAGGTAATGGGCTATAAAGTAATTTTTTCCGAACAGGCTGCTAAAGACATTAAAAAGCTAGACAAATCCACTAAAATGCTGCTTGAAAAGTGGCTAACCAAACATCTTGTAGGATGCGAAAATCCAAGAGCTTTCGGAAAGGGACTTACCGCTGACAAGACAGGGCTCTGGAGATACCGTATAGGCAATTACCGCCTGATATGTGACATAAGGGACAGTGAACTGGTAGTTCTGGCGCTCACATTTGGTCACAGAAGCGAAGTGTACGACGCTTAATACCATTAATCTGAAAATACAGGAAACACACGAATGACAAAAGGAACTTTAATTTTTGACTACGACGGCACAATAAACGAAACAATCGAAACTTTCGAGCCGTCCGTGCGCAAGGCCATCGAATGGCTGAAAGACGAAAAGGGTATAATCGCGCCGGAGGCGGACACGACCAGAATCTCCAGATTCCTCGGCATGAACGCAAGGGACATGTGGCTGGATTTCATTCCGGATCTGCCGGACGATGTTGCGCTGGAAATCCGCGACGTGGTAGGTGACGAAATGCTCCGCCTGGAAGCTGCAGGCTGCTGCAAGTGGTACGAAGGCATCGAAGAGGCGCTGACCAAATTCAAAGAGGAAGGCTGGAATCTCGCAATCTTAAGCAACTGCCGCACTCACCACGCTAAAGGACACTGGAACACATTTCACCTGGAGAAGTGGTTCACAAAGTTCTACGACTGCCAGAGCTTCGGCTTTGCACCTAAGACCGAGATTATAAAAACCGTTATGGCAGAGCAGCCCGGCCCCTGGATTATGATCGGCGACCGCAGCAGCGACAGAGACTGCGCAAAGGCCGGCGGAATCAAGTTTATAGGCTGCGGATACGGCTACGGAAGCCCGGAAGAACTGGAAGGTTCAGACATTATCCTGGAATGTTCCCTGGATCTGCCTGCAGCCGTTGAAAAACTCGCAGAATGAGCCAATATTTTCCAAGTTTACTCTTTACAAACAGGGCGGACTTGTGCTAATATTACTTGTCAATTTATGCATACCTTTAGCTGTGTCAGACGACGACTCCGACGCTGAACACTGCCAAAGGCGAATTTTAAAAGGAGAAAACAAATGCTCACAAAGGAAATCAAGACACAGATCATCAACGATTACGCTACAAAGGCTGGCGACACAGGTTCCCCCGAAGTTCAGGTTGCTATTCTCACATACAGAATCAACGACCTTAACGAACACCTCAAGGCTAACCCCAAGGACTTCCACTCCAGAAGAGGTCTGCTCAAGATGGTAGGTCAGAGAAGAAACCTTCTCGGTTACCTCAAGGATAAGGACATCGAACGTTACAGAACACTTATCGCTCGTCTCAACTTAAGAAAGTAATTTTGTTTTCCAAAGGCGGAGCAGAAGCTCCGCCTTGTTGTTATTTTATCAGGTAGGTCGGGCTTGAGAATCAAATCCGTTTTTTGGGTCAAAAACGGGCCTGATTGTCAAGCCGGACCTGATTAGGAAAGGTAGGTAAATATGAGATTTACAGACTACAGAACATTCAGAACCGCAATCGGCGGCAGACTTCTGGAAGTTGAAATCGGCAAGGTTTGCGAACAGGCAAACGGCCAGTGCTGGGTTAAGTACGGCGACACAGTTGTAAACTGCACAGCTACAATGGCTAAGTCCCCCAGAGAAGGAGTAGACTTCTTCCCCCTGTCCTGCGACTTCGAAGAAAAGATGTACGCAGCAGGCAAGATTCCCGGAGGCTTCATCAAGAGAGAAGGCAGACCTTCCGAAAAGGCCATCCTTACATCCAGACTCATGGACAGACCTCTTCGTCCGCTCTTCCCCAAGGGATTCTATAACGACGTTCAGATCGTTGCTACATGCATGTCCATGGACGTAGACTGCGCACCTGAATTCTGCGCAATGGTTGGTTCCTCCATCGCTATCGCTATTTCCGATATTCCCTGGGACGGCCCCACAGGCTCCGTTATCGTAGGCAGAGTAAACGGAAATCTGGTTATCAACCCCACATCCGAACAGAAGGCTGTTTCCGACATCAACATGACAGTTGCCGGCACAAAGGAAGCTATCATGATGGTAGAAGCAGGCGCTAATATCGTTCCCGAAAACGAAATCCTCGACGCTATCATGTTCGCACATGAAGAAATCAAGAAGATCGTTGAATTCATCGAAGAAATCGTTAAGGAAGTAGGCAAGGAAAAGCTTGCTATCGAAATCTACAAGCCCGCAGAAGAAATCGATGCAGCAGTAAGAGAATACGCTGTAGAAAAGATGCACGCTGCAATCATGACATTCGACAAGCTCGAAAGACTTGCAAACATGGACGCTGTAGAAGCAGAAACAAAGGAACACTTCGCTGAAATCTTCCCCGAAGGCGCTAAGGACGTAGACGCTGTTCTTTACAACATCACAAAGGAACAGGTTCGCGGCATGATCCTCGACGAAGGCATCCGTCCCGACAGCAGAAAGTGCGAAGAAATCAGACCCATCTGGGTTGAAACAGGCGTACTTCCCAGAGTACACGGCTCCGGTCTCTTCAAGAGAGGCCAGACTCAGGCTCTGTCCGTAGCTACACTCGGCACACTCTCCGAAGGCCAGACACTGGACGGCATCTTCGAAGAAACAGGCAAGAGATACATGCACCAGTACAACTTCCCCGGATATTCCACAGGCGAAGCTAAGCCCCTCAGAAGCCCCGGCAGAAGAGAAATCGGCCACGGCGCTCTCGCAGAAAGAGCTCTGCTGCCCGTACTTCCCTCCGAAGAAGAATTCCCGTACGCAATCAGAGTCGTATCCGAAATCCTTTCTTCCAACGGTTCTTCCTCCATGGCTTCCACATGCGGTTCCTGCCTTGCTCTCATGGATGCAGGCGTACCCATTAAGGCACCCGTTGCAGGTATCGCTATGGGCCTCATCGAAAGAATGAACGAAGACGGCACATTCGACTACGCTATCCTGTCCGACATTCAGGGCATGGAAGACTTCCTCGGCGACATGGACTTCAAGGTAACAGGTACATCCGAAGGCGTTACAGCTATCCAGATGGACATTAAGGTTCACGGTCTGTCCAGAGAAATCCTCGAAAAGGCTCTCAAGCAGGCTAAGGAAGGCAGAATGTACATCATGGGCCAGATGCTCGAAGAAATTCCCGAACCCAGAAAGCAGCTGTCCAAGTACGCTCCGCTCATCACATCCATGAACATCGATCCCGATAAGATCAGAATCGTCATCGGTAAGGGCGGTGAAACAATCAACAGAATCATCGCACAGACAGGCGCTAAGATTGACATCGACGACACAGGTCTCATCTACATCGCAGCTCCCAACACAGAATCCGGCGAAGCTGCAAGAAGAGAAATCGAACTCCTTACAAAGGACATCGAAGTCGGCGAAACATACACAGGCAAGGTTGTTCGTCTCATGAACTTCGGCGCATTCGTAGAATGCCTGCCCGGCAAGGACGGACTGCTCCACATTTCCAAGATTTCCAAGGAAAGAGTGGAAAAGGTAGAAGATGTTCTGAACATCGGCGATATCGTAACCGTTAAGGTTTCCGAAATCGACTCTCAGGGCAGAGTAAACCTTACAAGAAAAGGCCTGGAAGATACACCCATCATCAAGGCTGACCAGCAGTAAGATCGATACAGGGGCGGCCTCGGCCGCCTCTTTTTGTATTCTATTGGGTCACCGCAAAAGCGGCCTGACCCCAAGTGCAAACTATACACAAAGGTAAGACTATGATTGAATATAAAGTACTCCCCGGAGGAATTCAGCTCGTTACGGAAAAACTGCCCGAATTCCAGTCCGCCTGCATAGGTATCTGGATCGGTGCCGGCTCCGTATGCGAAGGCCCCGAAATCTCCGGTATTTCCCATTATATCGAGCACATGTTCTTTAAGGGAACAACAACCCGCAGCGCAAAGCAGCTGGCAGAAGATACGGATAATCTGGGCGCAATGGCCAACGCTTTTACAGGCAAGGAAGCAACCTGCTACCACATTAAGGCCTTAACGGAAGTTTTCCCCCAGGCAGTGGACATCCTGCTGGACCAGCTCTGCAATTCCGTTTTCGATTCTAAGGAAATGGGAAGGGAAAGATGGGTAATCATGGAGGAAATGTCCATGGTTCAGGATACTCCCGACGATTTCATTATGGACGTTTTAACCAGCAAGGTTTTCGCAGGAACACCGCTGGAAAGCACCATTATCGGAACCAAAAAATCCCTTCGCGGCATTAAGAGAGAAAATATCTTAGAGTACATAGATACTTATTATAAAAAAGACAACATCGTAGTAGCTGCAGCCGGCAATTTCGACCAGAAAGTGCTGGAAGAACAGCTGATGGATAAGTTATCCGTCTTCGGCGATAAATCCCCGGAAAAGGCCGATTATACGGCTCCTGAAGGCCGCAGATTTGCCTGCAAGACCAGAGACATAAGCCAGAGCCACATCGCTCTCGCAGTGCCCACGATTAACCTTGCATCCGAAGATTACTACGCACAGGCTATCGTTAACGACGTCCTCGGCGGAAGCATGAGCTCCAGGCTCTTCCAGAACATAAGAGAGCAGAGAGGCCTTGCATACACAGTATTCAGCTCTCCCATGAGCTACTGCAAGACAGGCTGCTTCTTTATTTACGCAGGTCTTTCTCTGGGCAAGGAAAAGGAAGCGATCAGCGCCATAGGAGAAGAACTCTACAAGATGGCAGACGAAGGCATTTCCGAAGAACTCATCGAAATCGTTAAACAGAGACTTAAGAGCGGATACATTTTCTCCAATGAATCCATCAACAGCCGTATGCTCCGCATCGGAAAGAACAGACTGCTCATGGGCAGAAACTATACCGAAGCTGAAATCATGGCTGAAATCGACAGCATTACACCCCAGCAGGTTAACGATTTTGCAAAGAGAATCGGCAACATTAAGGACTACAGCGGTGTCTGCGTAAGCAAGAACAAGGTAGACATGAGAAAGCTTATGGGATAGGTCTAACTTGCCTGATTACCGGTTAAACCAAGGAAAAGATTATGGAAAAAGTCGCAAAATTTGAATTCGTATCCAAAAAGCAGTTCGACGAAGACAGAAAGCATATTGCCGCAGAGCCGGCGGAATTAAAGCTCCCCGTAAGAGCTACTGCAGGTTCTGCAGGCTACGACATTAAATCTCCGTTTGACATTAAGCTCGCGCCCGGCGAAACCCTTAGAATTCCAACGGGTCTGCGCTGCAGAATAAAGCAGGGCTGGGTCATGTTCATAATGCCCAAGAGCGGCCTCGGATTTAAGTTCAGAGTTCAGCTGGACAACACTGTAGGCGTTGTCGACCAGGACTATTACGGTGCAGACAACGAAGGCCACATCCTCGTTCAGATAACAAACGACTCAAAATCCGGCAAAACCATGGAAATTCCCGCCGGAAAAGCATTTGCTCAGGCTGTTTTCCTGCCTTACGGCATTACGGAAGACGACGAAGCCGAGGGTGAACGCACCGGAGGCTTCGGCAGTACCAACAGCTAGTTTGTAAAGGAGCGCAATTATGGTATTAAGGCAGCAGCTGGAACAGTTTGAATACGAAAGACTCTCTCCCTTTGCCTGCAAATCCGCAGATTCCAAGGGCAGATTAACTCCGGAAACTCCCTGCGACATCCGTACGGAGTTCCAGAGAGACAGGGACAGAATCATCCACAGCAAGGCTCTCAGAAGACTCATGCACAAGACTCAGGTATTTCTGAGCCCGGAAGGAGACCACTTCAGAACCCGTCTTACCCATACTCTGGAAGTTGCACAGATTGCAAGGACCATCGCCAGAGCGCTCAATTTAAACGAAGACCTTACAGAAGCCATCGCTATGGGTCACGACCTGGGGCACACGCCTTTCGGACACAACGGCGAAGCCTTCCTTGCGGAGATCCACCCCGGCGGGTTTGCTCACAACGTGCAGAGTTTAAGGGTTGCAGACGTGATTGAGGTCAACAAGGACGGCCGCAGCATGAACCTTACGGCGGAAGTGCGCGACGGCATCGTGAACCACACAGGCCCGACGCTGCCCTTTACCCTGGAAGGCCAGATCGTGCGCTATTCCGACAGAATTGCCTACATTAACCACGATATTGACGACGCTATCCGAGGCGGAATTATTAAAGATTCGGACATTCCTGCAGAATGCATCGCATTCCTCGGTGCAGACCACAGGAGCAGAATCGATACTCTCGTAAGGGATATAATCGTGAACAGCGACGGAAAGGATAAGATTCTTCTTTCCGAAGAAGCCGACGTGCAGATGAACGCACTGCGCAGTTTCATGTTCGCAAACGTCTACAGAAACCCTGTAGTCAAGCAGAACGCAGAACTGGAGAAGATAAGAATACTTATCGTGCAGTTCTACGAATATTTCCTGAAGCACCCCGAAGAACTGCCGAAGGAATACCAGCTTATCGTAGACAGAGACGGCATTAACGAAGCAGTTAAGGACTACATAGCCGGCATGACGGACCGCTACGCAATTAAGCTCTATGCAGACATGTTCATGCCTGTAGGCTGGAAATTAAATAATAAATAAGATTTCCAAATTAAAAAAAGGAAATCCTGCAGTTTTACTGTATATAGACTATATGGAATACGTGGAAAGGAGGCACTATGGAAAATTCATCCTTCAGTTTCGCCATTGACGAAATAAGGAACCGATGCAATATCGTGGACATTATAAGTCCTGTGGTGCCTTTAAAGAGAGCCGGGTCCAATTTCAAAGGCTGCTGCCCGTTCCACAAGGAAAAGACACCGTCCTTCGTAGTTTCCGAAAAGAAGCAGATTTTTACCTGTTTCGGCTGCGGAGCTACGGGAAATGCCATCAGTTTCACCCAGAAATACTATAATATCTCTTTCCCCGACGCGGTCAGAAGACTGGCTCAGCAGTACGGCATCGAAATAGACGACGCCTACGAAAGGCAGGGAAAGAAGAGAGATGTCTACTACGAAGCTAACAGAAAAGCCGCCAGGTTTTTCTACGACTGCTTTACGAAAACTGCCAATCCCGGCTATGCCTACATGAAAAAAAGAGGCATTCAGCCCCAGATTATGCAGAAATTCGGCATAGGCTACTGCGATGACGAGTGGACGAGCTTAACGGATTTCATGAAGTCTCAGGGCGTGGCTCCCGAGATGCTGGAAGAACTGGGCCTTGCTGCAAGATCCAGGAAAGAAGGCAAATCCGACAGATATTACGATAAATTCCGCGGAAGGGTAATGTTCCCCATATTCAACACTATGGGCAAGGTTATCGGCTTCGGCGGCAGAACTCTGGGAAACGGTGAACCAAAATACCTGAATTCCCCTGAATCTCCGGTATTTTTAAAGAAGAATAATCTCTATGGGCTCAACCTTTCCAAAGGTGAAATCCAGAACGAGGGCTTTGCAATCGTTGTGGAAGGGTACATGGATGTTATAGGGCTCTACCAGGCCGGAATAAGAAATGTTACGGCTTCCCTTGGTACAGCTCTTACGGAAAACCAGGCAAGGCTTCTTAAGAAGTACACCACTAAAGTCGTATTGTGCTACGATTCCGACAATGCAGGAATTAAGGCGGCTTTAAGAGGCATAGACGTTTTAAGAGACGCAGGTCTGGATGTAAGGGTTATCCAGGTTGACGACGGTAAGGACCCGGACGAATACATTAAAAAGCACGGTGCGGACGAATTCCGCGCTCTCATCGATAAAAAGTCCATGACGGACGTAGATTACAAGATCATGCTCCTGCGCAGGAGATTCGATCTGCGGGATATCTCCCAGAGCGTTAATTTCCTTAAAGAAGCGGCTTCAGTTATAAAGAAGCTCTCCCCGGTGGAAGCAGATCTGTACATTAAGAAAGTCGCAAGAGAGAATGGCTTGTCCGAAGGTGCTTTAAAGAGGGAAGTTGACGGAATACAGGTTACGTCAACACCTCCTCCTGTCTACGAAAGAGAGGAGAAAAAGGAAGAAATTCCTGCAAAACAGGTCTCTCAGGGGCAGATACTCCTGGAAAAGACTTTAATCCGGCTTTGCATTCAGCGTGCGGATTTCTGGCCCAGACTTAAAGATTATGCAGAGGCATTCGAGACGGAAAATGCCATTGAGGTCACAGGAGCATTCAGAAATCTCTACACTGAAAACAGCGAATTCGACATGGCAAAGCTCAAGGAAAACCTGAGCGAAAGCGGATATGCTTACCTGAACGACATTTTAAACAATGTGTTCACCGGCGAAGACGAAGATGCAGCCTTTGCAGACTGCATACACAAGCTGGAATCCATAAGAAAGCGTAAACGCAGAGACGAAATTATGGATATTCTGTCCCTGGCAGAAGGAAACGCCAGCGAGGAACAGATAGACAGCTTAATGAGGGAACTCGCTTCGTTAGGCAGGTAAGCTTCAGAATAATAAAGGGGGCGACAGCATGAATTACGAACACGACACTAAGGAATACGACCAGATGGACGAAGTCCTGGAAAAGAGCGCCAAGGCTGCCGTTATGGCAACCAGCGAATCTCCTTTCGCAGACATCGACCTGGACGACACAAATCCGGAATACGAAGAAGTTTCCGAAGCAGATCTGGATATTACATCTCTGCTTAAGGACGATTTCGACCCGGACGCACTGGATACAGACACAGAAGCAGAACTGGAAGAACTGGCTGCAGAAGCTGAATCCGACGATCTGGAAGAAATGCCCAAGGGCATTGCAGTAGACGACCCTGTAAGAATGTACCTTAAGGAAATCGGCAAGGTGCCTCTCCTTACAGCAGACGAGGAAATGGAACTGGCAAAGCGCATGGAACAGGGCGACCAGGAAGCTAAGAACAAGCTCTGTGAAGCCAACTTAAGACTTGTAGTTTCCATCGCAAAGAGATATGTAGGCCGCGGAATGCTTTTCCTTGACCTCATTCAGGAAGGAAACATGGGCCTCATTAAGGCTGTAGACAAGTTCGACTACACAAAGGGCTTCAAGTTCTCCACATATGCTACATGGTGGATCCGCCAGTCCATTACAAGATCCATTGCGGACCAGGCAAGAACCATTCGTATCCCCGTACATATGGTTGAAACAATCAACAAGCAGATCCGTGTAACAAGACAGCTGCTTCAGGAACTGGGAAGAGATCCTTCTCCCGAAGAAATCGCAAAGGAAATGGAAATTCCCGTAGAAAAGGTAAGAGAAATCTCCAAGATTGCTCAGGAACCCGTTTCTCTTGAAACACCTATCGGCGAAGAAGAAGATTCCCACCTCGGCGACTTCATTCCCGACGACGATGTACCTTCTCCCGCAGATGCAGCAGCATTCTCCATGCTCAAGGAACAGCTGGACGAAGTTCTCGCTACACTTACAGAAAGAGAACAGGAAGTTCTCAGATTAAGATTCGGTCTGGACGACGGCCGCCAGAGAACTCTGGAAGAAGTAGGCCAGCAGTTCAAGGTTACAAGAGAACGTATCCGTCAGATCGAAGCAAAGGCTCTCAGAAAGCTCCGCCACCCCAACAGAAGCAGACGCCTGAGGGATTACCTTGAATAATAAGCTTACAGAAAGACTTCAGCTCCTGGCAGATTTAGTTCTGCCGGGCAAGCCTGCAGCCGATATAGGTACAGACCACGGCTATCTCGGCCTTTACCTTCTGGAAAGCGGAAAATGCCCGTTCGCGGTTCTTTCCGACGTAAACGAAGGCCCGCTGGCCAAGGCTAAGCAGAATATGGAGGAATCCTCCGTAGACGAAAGCCTTTACAGTATAAGGCTCGGAGGCGGTCTTGCCACTCTGCAGCCCGGCGAAGCTGCTTCCATAGTAATAGCAGGCATGGGCGGCGAGCTCATAGCTTCCATACTGGAAGAATTCCCGGAAAAGACTGCAAGCGCAGAGCTGCTTATTCTGCAGCCGAGAACCAGAAGCGGCGAGCTTCGCAGCTGGCTCTGGAGCAACGGATATGCCATTAAAGGTGAGTATCTGGTGCGCGAAAGAGGCCGTATCTGCGAAGTCATTACAGCTGCCAGAGGAAAGCAGGCGCCCGGAGACCCGGATATTCCGGAAACGGACAGCCCTCTGCTGGCAGAGTTTCTGGACGGGCGCATTGGGTCAATAAAACGAATTATAGAAGGCCTGGAAAAGAGCGGAAGAGATTCGGCTGCTCTTAAAGAAAGATTAAATGCACATGAAGAAAGAAGACTTCGCTGCGGCGATTAACGAAATAAGCCCTCTGGAACTGGCAGAAGAATGGGACAACTGCGGCTGGCAGATCAACCTGGCAGCAGGAGATGTTAAGAAAGTTCTCGTATGTCTGGACGTCTGCGATGCTACTGTGGACGAAGCGATAGAGAAGAGCTGCGATGTGGTTCTTTCTCACCATCCGCTGCTCTTTAATGCTACAAAATGCATCGATATGGCAGATCCTAAGGGACGCTACGTAATTAAGCTTATCCAGAACGGAATAAGCTGCTTTGCGGCTCACACGTGTTTCGATTCCGCGGACGGCGGCAACAACGACTACATTCTTAAGGCAGTCGGCGTGAGCAATCCGGAAAAGTTCTGCGGAAATATCTGCAGAGCCGGCATGCTGGACGAACCGGTAAGCATGAAGGAATTCGCAGCCCGCATTGAAGCTGCCTGCATGGGCGGCGTCGTTAAGTACAGCGGCGATCCGGACAGAATAATAAAAAAGGCTGCAGTGTGCACCGGAGCTGGCGGAGATTTTATCTACGATGCGGTTAAAGAAGGCGTGGACTGCTTTATAAGCGGTGAGTTCAAGCATCACGAGCTCATTTACGCCAAGGACTGCGGAATCTGCGTTGCAGATGCGGGCCATTACGGCACTGAATTCTGCTTCGTGGAAAACATGGCTTCACAGCTGGAAGCATTGGGGGCTGGCCTTGAAGTAATCCGCACGGAAAAGGAATTTAACCCCGTGCCAAACAGCAGGTAATCTGCTATAATACCCCTTGCGGCTTTGCCGCACTTAAAATTTAATAATTACCATGAGTAGTTGAGACGATCGCGGGCCCGGTGTGAAAGCCGGGCGTGAGGAAAGTCCGGGCTCCATAGGGCGAGGATGCCGGTTAACGGCCGGTGGGGGTGACCCCAAGGAAAGTGCAACAGAAAACAACCGCTGCAGAGGTGCAGTAAGGGTGAAAAGGTGAGGTAAGAGCTTACCGGGCCGGTGGTAACATCGGGCGTCAATGTAAACCCCATCCGGAGCAAGACCATTAGGGAGACAGGTGCCTTTGGCAAACCGTCTGAAAGGGGGCTGCCCGTCCCTTCCCGGAAGGTAGGTCGCTTGAGACCTGCAGCAATGCAGGTTCTAGAAAGATGATCGTTTTATACAGAACCCGGCTTATTGGCTGCTCATGGTTTTTATACTGCAGGCCTTTGGGCTTGTTTTTTTGTTTATGCGGAGCGTGAGCACAATGCATTGGTTCACGCAGAAAAAGGGTGCCCTTGTATACAATGAATATTGATTGTATTTATCCATGCATTATTAATCATATTCATAAATAATTATTTATGAATTATTTTGCATTTTGTAATTAAATCATTTATTTTTCGCCAAATTTGATAATTTTGCTTGTTGTTTTATCGTTTTTGCTACTCTATAATTGAGGTAAGCTCGAAAAAGGCTTATTGAATTTATTTTATTTATATTTTTTAACCTATATGGGAAGGAGTTAAAAAATGAGCAAGTATTCTATGTCTACAACACTTATCCACGGTACATCTCACGAAAAGAAGCCTTACAACGCTCTTCAGATGCCCATTTTCCAGACATCCACTTATGAATTCAATTCCACAAAGAATGGTGCTGAAATCTTCGCAGGCCAGGCACCCGGATATGCATACCTTCGTATCGGCAGCCCCACAGTAAGCATGGTTGAAGAAAAGCTTGCTGCTCTCGAAAACACAGAAGGCGCTGTAGCATTCGGTTCCGGTATGGGTGCTATCACAGCTACACTCACAACATTCCTCAAGGCTGGCGACAGATGCGTAGTTGACAAGGCTATCTATGGCTGCACATTCGAACTGTTTGCTCACAAGCTCACAGCTTTCGGTATCGCTGTTGAATTCATCGACTTCACAGACATGAAGGCTGTACGCAAGGCTCTCCGCAAGAAGACAACACTCGTATACTTCGAAACAATCTCCAACCCCACAATGAAGGTTGTTGATATCGAAAAGGTATCTGCTTATGCACACGATAAGTATCCCGATTGTCTCGTAGTAGTTGACAACACATTCGCTACAGGTCTTTCCTGCAAGCCCCACGATCTTGGTGCTGACATCGTAGTACACTCTGCTACAAAGTATCTGAACGGCCACGGCGACCTCCTCGCAGGTTTCGCTTGCGCTAACGCAGATCTCGCTATGCAGATCAGAGTTGTTGGTCTTAAGGACGTTACAGGCGCTGTTCCCGGACCCCAGGAAGCATTCCTGCTCAACAGAGGTCTCAAGACACTGCCCCTCCGTATGGAAAAGCACTCTGCAAACGCTATGAAGGTTGCTAAGTTCCTCGAAGCTAACGAAAACATCGAATCCGTATACTATGTTGGTCTCAAGAGCCACCCCCAGTATAAGATCGCTAAGAAGGAACTCGCTCTCACAGGCGGTATGATCGCATTCGAACCCAAGACAGCTGAAATCGCAGAAAACATTCTGAACAATGTTGAACTCTGCACACTGGCTGTATCCCTTGGCGACTGCGAAACACTTATCGAACACCCGGGCAGCATGACACACAG
The DNA here is from genome assembly GCA_024403005.1 of Clostridia bacterium. GTDB lineage: Bacteria > Bacillota > Clostridia > Peptostreptococcales > Anaerovoracaceae > RUG11894. The sequence goes on from JAKSSQ010000027.1 coordinate 13,080, forward strand.
CACATACACAGAAGAAGAAATGATCAATGCTGGCTTCACAAAGAAGCTCATCAGACTTTCCGTAGGTCTTGAATGCGCTGACGACATCATCGCAGACCTGGCTCAGGCAATCGAAAAGGCTACCAAGTAATTATTAATCCCGTAAGTAATTGATTTACTTATAAAAAAGTATCCCGAAAGGTAGGTCACTAATGAAAGGTTTAACAGAAATCAGATGGCATGGCCGTGGCGGCCAGGGCGCTAAGACAGCAGCCCTGCTTCTGGCAGACGTATGCTTTTCCACCGGTGCTGAAGTTCAGGGTTTCCCCGAATACGGTCCTGAAAGAATGGGCGCTCCTATCACTGCTTACAACAGAATCAGTGATAAGGCAATCCGTGTTCACTCCAACATTTACGAACCCGACTATGTCGTAGTAGTAGATGAAACTCTGATCGAAGACATCGATGTAACTGCAGGTCTCAAGGAAGACGGTGCAATCATCATTAACACAGCTAAGAGCCCCGAAGAAATGCGTCCGATGCTCCGCGGCTATAAGGGAAGAGTTTGCACAATCGATGCTCGCAAGGTATCCATCGCAACTCTGGGCAAGTATTTCCCCAACTCCCCGATGCTCGCAGCAACAATTAAGGTTTCCGCTCT
>JAKSSQ010000028.1 GCA_024403005.1 Clostridia bacterium
CTTGCACCACAGACTGACGGCATGCCCGTGATACTATGGAAAGACCTCTCACCAGGCGTGAGAGGTCTTTTTTAGTATATGTAATTTAAATTTCATACCAAACCGAAATTATATGATGCTGCCGTTTTTGCGATCAGACTTTTTCCTCTTAGCAAATGCATAAACCGTGAGATTCTGATCCTTACTGTGGCGAATATAATATGTCGAAAAAACAACAGGTTCAGGGTGTTTATCCATAATAAAATCAACGGTCAGCTCTTCATGGTAAATTGCTTTTCGGTATGCTTCTTTCAGTCGTTCTGACTTAAAAAACGCGATAAATGCATTTCGATCAGCGTCACTCACAATTCGTTTTTCTGCAGTTTGCTGTACACTGACATCCAGCTGAATGGACGGCAAATCTATCTGATAAAGGGTATTTGTACCCGTGATATACTGAATGATATTTCTGTCCAGATCCATCTTCAATGTTACATCCGCCTGCAATCGCAGAACTTCAAGGAATCGGAGACTCTGCTCACGAATCTCAGAAATATCTTCTACTTTACCAAAATAGTATTTCCGGTCTTCATCACTCTTCAAATGGAAGAAATGCATATGGAACCAGAACACACTGCCGTCTGACTTGTAGAATCGAACTTCACAGCTCCCGCCTTCTGCTGCATTATTCTCCGCATTTTGCAGGGCATCATACAACATAGGCCAATCAGCATTCACTACATAATTCTGAATTGCAGTTATTCTGTTTTCCATCTTCATATCGGCAATTGCTCTGTAAAAAGCCTCATTAAACCGCGTGATGGTAAGATCTTTTCCTTCCAGCGTATAATACGCAACTGCACCCAGAACATGGTTCAGCATGCTTTCTGTGAACACATTTTCATTAAGGAACTCTGTTGCCTGGAAACGCTGAACAGAATTACTCCTAAATCCAGCGAAATCGATACGAGACTCATCTTGCAGTAGCTGTTCAAACTCATCTACACGCATAGGCTGATAAAAATAATAACCCTGTGCATATCTGCAGCCCAAATTATTCAGGAATTTAATTTGGTCAGGAGTCTCAACACCCTCAACAATAATCGGTACTTCCAAAGCCTTTGTCATACCAAGTATGGATTCTACAATACTGACACCCTTTTTACTGAGGCTGCTGTCTTTTTTCATAAAGCCCATGTCCAATTTAAGGACATTTGCGTTAATCTTATCCAGCATATTCAGCGAAGAGTATCCTGAGCCGAAATCATCTAATAGTACAGAAAAACCTCTTTTCCTCAATTCAGAAACTGTTTGTGAAATAATATCGAAATTCTCTGCGTAGGCAGATTCTGTTATTTCTACCTTCAGAAGCCTCGGCGGGATGTTATACCCCTCCGTCAGGGCATACAGATAAGCAGAAACATCCATGGATAAAAGATCTGCCTGAGAAATATTGACTGATACTGGCAGCGGTGAAATATTTCTGTCAATTAGGCTGCGCAGCCATCTGCACACACACTTCCAGATATGTTTATCCAGTTCTGTTATAAATCCGCTGCTTTCCAATAATGGGACAAATACTCCGGGACTAATCACAGTCCCATCTTTTTTGATCCAACGTGCCAGTGCTTCTGCACCCAGAATCTTCCCCGTAGAAATACTGCATTGCGGCTGCACAAAAAAGTTAATCTCATTATTTTCAAGTGCATTCTGAAAATCCGTCAGCAGCTCATAGTTTGCCCTCGTTCGAATATACGTTTGTGAATCAAAATACTTAATTCGCTCCGTATAGCTCTTTTTTGCTTCCTCTACAGCCAGTCTGGCTTTATCGTAAATATCAAGCCCCGGGAGAGTTCCATCTTCCAGCAGGTACACACCCACCGCAGGAAGAAAACCGACCATTTTGCTGAAAGAATTCACGATCTCACGAATATCGTTGTAAATCTTTTCAATCTGCTTCTCATTATGACGCAAAATTAACGCAAAATTATCATGGCCGAAATATGAGGCAATTGCTTTCTCAGTTTTTTCAATGTTCAGCAGATATGCACCGATACGGCAGAGCAGATAATCACCTTTCTCATGCCCAAACCAGGAATTAAAAATCTTGAAATGCTGAATATCGATGGCAAGGCAGCACCAGCGGCCAGATTCTGATTTTGCCAGATTAATCGCCATAGGTGTAAAGGTTTCTCTGACTCGCAGTCCGGTCAGAGGGTTCCGGCTGTCGTGCGAGTGCATTGTAGCAGAGCGGCCCTCCATGCGGTCCTTCTGATTTTGAATGTCATAAACATAAAAATAGACTTTCCCGTCCGGGACACCGTTCTCCACACCTGTAATGCCGATATACTGCACCCAGCGGTAAGTTCCATCCACAAGCTTTTCCCGGAACTCGGCTTTGATCATTCCAGGCGTTTCCGATGTTCTCAGACGCTCAGCCATCGTATCCGGATCCATTAGATCATCGTATCCCTTATCTTCCTGATAGATGAGATTATCTTTTGAATACAGATACATCTCGCGATAACCACCGGCTAGAATAGGGACGTGATACTTATTCTCAACATGAAAGATATTTTGAATGTAGTCATGTTCCAGATCAATCTCGAATTTTTCATCAAAGGCAGATTGATCCATATAGTCGACTGCAAGGTATTCTTTGTCTGCAAGTTTTGCGCCAAATGCATCCATCGTTCACACCCTCCCCAAATTTTACCTGCTGAAGCGTGCCTGCTTGTTAATTTCAGTATACATCAAATGACCGGCAGGTAAAATGCCTTTTCCTCTGAGCTAATAGCAGTATAAAAAACCGGATTCCACATAACTTGTAGAATCCGGTAAAAGCTTAATTTTTAAATTATGCTAATATTTTACATAATTACTAATTATTTACTCCCATTCAACAGTTGCGGGCGGCTTGGAAGTGATGTCGTATACTACTCTTGCTACGCCCTTAACTTCGTTGGGGATTCTGCTGCCGGCTGCGGCGAGAACTTCGTAAGGCAGGTGAGTCCAATCAGCTGTCATGAAGTCGTCTGTTGTTACGCTGCGGAGAGCGATTGTAGCTGCGTATGTACGGAAGTCGCCGATAACGCCTACGCTGTAGGTGTTTGTGAGAACTGCGAAGTACTGGTTAGCAGGCTGTTCGAGCTCTGCCTTGTCTACTTCTTCGCGGAAGATAGCGTCTGCATCTCTTAAGATGTCCAGCTTTTCCTTTGTAACTTCGCCGATAACGCGGATACCGAGGCCGGGGCCGGGGAACGGCTGTCTTCTTACCAGGTAGTCGGGCAGACCGAGTTCCTTACCCAGAGCGCGAACTTCGTCCTTGAAGAGCATTCTGAGGGGTTCAATGATTTCCTTGAAATCAACATAGTCGGGCAGACCGCCTACGTTGTGGTGGCTCTTGATTGTAACGGAGTTTCCGCCTGCACCGGATTCTACTACGTCGGGGTAGATAGTGCCCTGTGCCAGGTAGTCTACGCTGCCGATTTCCTTGCCTACTTCTTCGAATACGCGGATGAATTCTTCGCCGATAGCCTTTCTCTTAGCTTCGGGATCGGTAACACCCTTAAGACGAGCGAGGAATCTGTCTTCTGCCTTGATGTGTTTGAAGTTAATGTCCCAGTTCTTGAAAGCATCTTCTACTTCCTGGGGTTCATTCTTACGCATCATACCGTGGTCTACGAAAACGCATGTGAGCTGGTTTCCGATAGCTTCAGCCAGAAGTGCTGCGCATACGGGAGAGTCTACGCCGCCGGAGAGAGCGAGGAGAACCTTGCCGTCGCCAACCTTAGCGCGGATGGATTCGATGGACTGCTTGCAGTAGTCGTCGATGAACCAGCTTTCCTTGCAGCCGCAGATATTGAATACGAAGTTGTGCAGAATCTGGTTTCCGTATTCTGTGTGAGCAACTTCGATGTGGAACTGAAGTCCGTAAATTTTCTTTTCGTCGTTAGCAATGCCGGCATTTTCTGTCATTGCTGTGGAAGCGATCTTCTTGAAGCCTTCGGGAAGCTGCATAACAGCGTCTGTGTGGCTCATGAAGCAGTGCCAGTCTGCAGGAATGTCCTTCATGAGGGGGCTTTCCGGATCTGTCTTAACATCCACACGACCGAATTCGCTTCCGCTGTTTGCGGGAGCTACTACACCGCCGTTGTAGAAGGAAATGAGCTGATGTCCGTAGCAGAGGCCGAGTACGGGAATTCCCAGCTTGAGAATTTCGGGGTCGCACTTTGGAGCACCTTCAGCATATACGCTGTTGGGGCCGCCGGAGAAGATGATACCCTTGTAACCTTCTGCCTTAATCTGTTCAGCAGTAACGCCTGCATAGGATTTGAGTTCAGCAAATACATGCTGGTCTCTGATTCTGCGGCAAATTAAGAAGTTATACTGGCTGCCGAAGTCCAGTACCAAGATTTTATCCTGCATTTAATCCTCCAAATATAAATTCAGAAGTGATAACTTAACGAGTTAAAAAACTACAGGTTGATTTCGGAATCAGCCTTTTCTGCACCGCCGAGAATCGGGCGGATCTTAGCCAGATATTCTTCTACCTGGTGTTCGCTTCTGCCGATGTAGAGCGTTGGGTCAAGCACCTTTTCCAGTTCTTCTTCGTTGAGAGCAAACGCGGGCTCTTCTGCGAGGAGAGAAAGCAGGTTGCAGGGCAGACCTTCCTTCATGTTTGCAGTAGCCTTCATGGAGCAGCTGCGGATTACTTCGTGGAGTTCCTGACGGTCTCCGCCTCTCTTTACAGCTTCCATGAGCAGGTTTTCTGTAGCCATGAACGGCAGGTATTCTCTTACTGTGCTTTCAACGATCTTTTCGTTTACGTGGATGCCGTTGGTTACGTTCTGGCAGAGGCGAAGGATTGCATCTGCGCAGAGGAAGCCTTCCGGCATGGAGATTCTGCGGTTAGCGGAGTCGTCCAGAGTTCTTTCCATCCAGGATGTAGCTGCTGTAAACGGAGCGTTGAGAGCGTCTACCATGAGATATCTGGAGAGAGAGCAGATTCTTTCGCTTCTCATGGGGTTTCTCTTGTATGCCATTGCGGATGAACCAATCTGATTCTTTTCAAACGGTTCTTCCAGCTGGCGGTCGTGCTGGAGAAGACGAATGTCTTCTGCCATCTTATATGCACTCTGAGCGATGGAGCTGAGTACGTTTAAGATTCTGCTGTCCAGCTTTCTGGGATAGGTCTGAGTGCTGATGTCGTAGCATTCTTCGAAATCGAAAGTGGAAGCGATCTTGCGGTTCATTTCGCGGATCTTGTCTTCGTCGCCTTCGTAGAGATCCATGAAGCTTGCTTCTGTGCCGGTTGTGCCCTTAGCACCGCGAAGCTTCATGTGGTCGATAACGAAGTCGATTTCTTCCAGGTCCAGTGCGAAGTTCTGGAGCCACATAGCTGCACGCTTGCCGATTGTTACCAGCTGAGCGGGCTGATAGTGTGTGTAGCCCAGAGTCGGAACTGCCTTGTACTCGTCTGCAAAATCTGCCAGGTTAGCCATTACGCCGATAATTTCCTGGCGGATGTACTTGAGAGCATCTCTGTAGAGGATGATGTCCGCGTTGTCTGTTACATAGCAGCTTGTAGCGCCCAGGTGGATAATTCCTGCAGCAGAAGGAGCAACCTTGCCGTAAGTATGCACGTGAGCCATTACGTAGTGGCGTACTTCCTTTTCCTTTGCTTTTGCAAATTCATAATCGATTTCATCGATATGTACCTGCAGTTCGTCGATCTGCTCCTGGGTAATGGGCAGCCCCAGATCGTGTTCTGCCTGAGCCAATGCAATCCAGAGCTTTCTCCATGTCTTGATTCTTGTATCCATGGAAAAGAGCTCGAGCATATAATCTGAAGCGTATCTTGATGACAGTGGGGATTCGTACTTATTTGTTGACATCAATCTCTCCTAATTTTTTATTCTACTGTTACGGATTTTGCCAGGTTTCTGGGCTTATCGATATCGCAGCCTCTTGCCTTAGCTACATAGTAAGCCAGCATCTGCAGAGGTATTACAGTTACGATTTCTGCGAAAACATCTCTCATTTCAGGAATATAGATGCAGTGGTTTGCCTGCTTTTCGGATTCGCATCCCTTAGGACCAACCATGGTAACTTCTGCGCCTCTTGCCTTAACTTCGATGATGTTGCTTGCAGTCTTGTCCTGCAGTCTCATGTTGGAGCATACAGCGATAACGGGTGTACCTTCTTCGATGAGGGAAATTGTACCGTGCTTCATCTCGCCTGCAGCGTAAGCTTCTGCGTGTATGTAGGAAATTTCCTTAAGCTTGAGAGCGCCTTCCATAGCAACGGCCCAGTCTGTATTTCTTCCGATGAAGAATACATGTTCTGCCTTGTCGAAGAGCGGTGTCATGCATTCGATGCCGCCGTTCATTTCGATGCAGGTTTCCATCTTTTCGGGAATTGCATTGATTTCGCTTACCAGCTTTGTGTATTCGCCGGAATTGATTCTTCCCAGAGCTGCTGCAGTATAAACTGCGAACAGGTAGAGAACTGCAACCTGAGTGGAATAGCCCTTTGTTGTAGCAACTGCGATTTCGGGACCTGCATATGTATATGCAACGAAATCGGAAGCTCTTGCGATAGAGCTTTCTACTACGTTAACGATGGACATTACTGTTGCGCCGCAGGCTTTGCAATCCTTGATTGCGCTCAGAGTATCGAGGGTTTCGCCGGACTGGGAAACTGCGATAACAAGAGTGTGCTCGTCGATGCATCCGCTTTCGTTATATCTGAGTTCGCTTGCCAGTTCTGTCTGAACGGGGATTCCGCAGAGCTTTTCGATGGCAAACTTGCCTGCAAGACCTGCATAGTATGCAGAACCGCATGCTGTAATAATGATTCTGTTGAACTTCTTGAGATCTTCTGCTGTAAGGGACTTTTCGCCGAAGTTGATCTTGCCGTCCTTGATTCTGGGGGAGATTGCAGAACGTACAGCCTGGGGCTGTTCGAAGATTTCCTTAATCATGAAGTGTTCGTATCCGCCCTTTTCGGAGGATGCGATATCCCAGTCAACGGTCTTAACTTCGTATTCTTTGGGGTTGCCTGCGAAATCGAAGAGCTTAATTCCTTCTGTAGTGATTTCAGCCATTTCGCCGTCTTCCATGTAAATAACGTTCTTGGTTCTGGAAATGAGGCAGGTTACATCGGAAGCAACCAGGTTTTCCTTTTCGCCAAGGCCGAGGATAACGGGAGCGTTCTGCTTAACTGCATACAGAGTACCGGGGTAATCTGCGCAGGTGATCATGAGGGCAAAGGTGCCTTCCAGCATGGCAACTGTCTTAATTACAGCTTCCTTGAAGTCGCCTGTATAGTTTGCTTCCAGCAGCTGTACTACGACTTCTGTATCTGTATCGCTCTTGAAAACTACGCCCTTAGCCAGAAGGTCTGCCTTGAGTCTTGTGTAGTTTTCTACGATACCGTTATGGGCAAGGATGAACTTGCCGTTCTGGGACATATGGGGGTGTGCATTGCGTTCACTGATGGCACCGTGAGTACCCCAGCGGGTGTGACCGATACCGCATACGCCGGGCATGTCCTTGCCATCGTGAGTACGGTCGTACAGAGCCTGTACTCTGCCGACGGTCTTTACGAGGTTAATCTTGCCATTAGCGTTGATAGCGATACCTGCGGAGTCGTATCCGCGGTATTCGATTTTGGTAAGACCGTCCAGAATGATGGGAGCAGCCTGTTCAAATCCGGTATAACCGATGATTCCACACATGTTTACTTACCTCTCAATTATCTCTTGATGTATTCTTCGCGAGCTGCGCCAACGGATACGTATGTGATGTGGCATCCGATAGCTTTTTCGATGTATTCTACGTAGTTGCGTGCTTCGATGGGCAGTTCTTCCCACTTGCGGCAGCCTGTGATGTCGCACTTCCAGCCGGGCATGTATTCGATAACGGGCTTGGACTGATCCTGGAGGAATGCCAGGGGGAATTCGTCTGTTTCTACGCCGTTAGTGATGTACTTTGTGCATACGGGAATCTGTTCCATGTAGTCCAGAACGTCCAGCTTTGTGAGAGCGATGTCTGTAGCAGCCTGCATTTCAACGCCGTACTTTGTAGCTACGAGGTCGATGGGGCCTACTCTTCTGGGACGGCCTGTCTTAGCGCCGTATTCGCCGCCGGCCTTTCTGAGTTCTTCAGCTTCTTCTCCGAGCCATTCTGCAACGAAGGGGCCTTCGCCTACAGCTGTGGAGTAAGCCTTAACTACGCCGATAACCTTGTCGATGGGTGTGCCGGGGATGCCAGCGCCGATGGGCAGGTAGGAAGCGATAGTGCTGGAGGATGTTACATAAGGATAGATACCGAAGTCGATGTCCTTGAGTGTACCCAGCTGAGCTTCGAACATGATGTTCTTGCCTGCAGCCTTAGCTTCTGTAAGGAGCTTTGTTGTGTTCTTGATGTAGGGCTTGATCTTTTCGCCGTATTCTTCCAGCCATGCCATAACGTCTTCCAGCTTCATGGGTTCAGCGCCGTAAACACCCTTGAGAAGCAGGTTCTTATATTCGATAAGGTCTGCAACGTGCTGCTTGAGCTGTTCGGGGTAGAAGAGTTCGCCGGCCTGGATGGTCTTCTTGAGGTACTTGTCTCCGAAGAAAGGTGCGATACCCTGCTTTGTGGAGCCGTACTTCTTGTCCTTAAGTCTCATTTCTTCCAGTTCGTCCATGAGTCTGTGCCAGGGAAGGAGCAGAGAAGCTCTTTCGCTTACAGCGAAGTTTTCGGGTGTGATGTCTACGCCCTTGCTTCTTACGTCTTCCATTTCGATCCAGAGGTTTTCCATGTCTACAGCAACACCGTTGCCAAGAACGTTGAGAACGCCGTCTCTGAAGACGCCGGAAGGCAGAAGGTGAAGTGCGAACTTACCCTTTTCATTTATAACTGTGTGGCCTGCGTTTCCGCCGCCCTGGCAGCGGATAACTACATCATAATCTGTAGTGAGAAGGTCGACCATACGGCCCTTGCCTTCGTCTCCCCAGTTAATTCCTACGATTGCGCAATTTGACATAATGTCCTCCTAACTAGACGATTTTGTCCTAAACAGAAAAGGGATATTTGGGCGGAAAAATACCGAGACTCCTACTATCCCTAGTATAAAAATAATAAAATTTTAACAAATTGATGTCAATATATTGTGTAAGTGGGATATGTACAAATCAAGCGATTGAGTATTAAGCGTTTCTCATACAAAACGAAAATTTGTGCAAATCTCTCACAATATCATTGATTAGCCTTGAAATTTCAAGGTTTTTGAACAAAAGGTTCTACGCCGCAAACTGGTAGATGCAGAAACCGATGTAGATAGCCAGAAGAGTTACGCCCTGGCTCCTTCTTAACTTGCCGCTTATGAGGGCGGGAACGGCCATGATTGCCATTACACCCAGCATTACGGGGAAATCTATGATAAGCGAAGCATTATAGCCGTTTATAATCCTGTTTTCGGGAATTCCGAAGGGAGACAGGGTTACGGCTGCGCCGCTTACAAGCACGAGGTTGAACAGGTTTGCGCCGATAATGTTGCCCAGGGAAAGAGCGCTGTGGCCCTTAATAAGGGATGTTATGGCTGTTACCAGTTCGGGGAGAGATGTACCGAGAGCGATCATGGTGAGCGCAATTACGGATTCGCTTACACCGAGGGCTCTGGCGATTAAAGTACCGTTGTCTACCAGAAGATCTGCGCCGACAGCTATTAAAGCTGCGCTTAAGACAAGCATGGCCATGTTTTTCCAGAGAGCGGATTCCTCTTCTTCTGTTTCTTCGGGAGCTTCGTCCAGAGCTGTTTTAGCTTCCATGGTGCTGAACACGATGTAAGCCGCAAAGATTGCCAGGAAAACGATGCCCATAAAGCGGCTGAAGCCCTGCTTAAGGTAAGCAGATCCGCAGTAAACTGCTGCAGCGCCGAAGAAGAAAAGCACGGGAGCTTTAAGTGATTTACGGTCTACGTCGGAAGGACGGATTGCAATTGTAAGGGCTGCAATCAGAGCCGTGTTGCAGATGATGGAACCGATGGCATTGCCATAGGCGATTTCTCCGTGGCCGCTTACAGCGGAGTTCACGGAAACCATTACTTCCGGCAGCGTAGTTCCGATGGATACGACGGTGGCACCGATGAGCAGCTCCGGGATACCCATTCTGTGGGCAATTCCGGTAGCGCTGTCAACGAACCAGTCTCCGCCTTTTATAAGGGCCATGAGACCCAGAACAAACAGACAAACTGTCGTTGTCATTAATTAATTTCCTCCAATATTTTAACTAATCCCAATAGTATACCCAACAATATATTATATCGGTAAAGCCCCCTTTATGTCTATGAATTTTCAATGATTTCGGTCACTACAATGCGATTTCTTTCGGATTTAAAACGCACTTCAAAACCCGCAAAACCGAAGCCGTAGATCCGGGCCGAATCGTCCTGGTAGGAGGGCTTCGGGTCCAGCTTTAAAACCTGCAGAAGGCCTGCTCTTTTTTCTTCCGGAATGAGGCCAATCAGCTCTTCCGGGCACACGACTTCCATCTCTTTGTCCTTGAGGCCTTCCGTGAATCCGCCCACGCTGCCCTTGATAATGTCGTTGCCGGGGATGTAGGGCTTAATGTCGAAAATAGGTGTGCCATCTACCAGGTCTGCACCGGCTACTGTGAGCACGGGAGCATTGGGGCATTCCGTGTCGACTTTAAGCAGTTTTACCGCGGAAAGGCCCAGGTGATTGGGCCGGAAAGGCGATCTGCTCGCAAAGACGCCTACCCTTCTGTTTCCGCCGAGGCGGGGCGGTCTTACTGTGGATTTCCAGCCTTCTTCCAGGTTCTTTGAAAACTGCCAGATTAGCCAGATATGGCTGTAGCCGTCCAGTTCTTTTACGGCTTCCACCCTTCTGAATTCTTCTTCGAAGACAATCTGAGCCTCGAGCCCGTCTGCAATTCCGAACTGCCTGGGCACGCCGAACTTATCGGGAAAATCCGTGTGTATATATGCGATTGGTTTAATTACGTATTCCATAGTCTGCTGTATTATTTGCTGCACGGGCTGCTATTTGGCGTTTTCCATGGCTTTAAGGATTTCCATGGGAGTATCCACTATAACTTCTGCGCCCTTTTCCTTAAGGTGTTCTACGCTGCGGAAGCCCCAGCTGCAGATGATGCAGTCCATTCCGCAGTTCTTTGCAGTTTCGATGTCGACCTCTGTGTCGCCGATGTAGACGGCTTCTGATGGGGTCACACCGAAGAGTTTAAGCATGTTAAGGCACATGTCGGGAGCAGGTTTTCTTGCGATGCCGGCGGCTTCGTTTTCGCCGGCACTGGCGTCCATAAGGCCCTTGAAATAGGTTTTGGAGAGATCCTGAACTGCAAAATCGCCCTTGTTGGAAACTACGCCGGTCTTAACGCCTCTGCTGCGGAGCTCTCCGAGAAGTTCGGAAATTCCGTCGAAAACCTTGGTTTTAATGCTGGAATGGCTGCCGTAGTAAGCCTTGTAGTCGGCCAGGACCTCCTGGATTTTTTCTTCCGGAGTGCCGGCCAGTGCGGCGCGGTGGATCAGCACGTTCATGCCGTCGCCCAGCATCATGCGGGCTTCGTCGATTGTGTGTTTGGGCATGCCGTGAGCCTTTAAAGTGTGGTTAAGCGAATCGGACAGGTCGCCCAGAGTGTCCAGAACGGTGCCGTCCATGTCGAAAAGTGCTGCTTTGTATTTCATAATCGTCCTTAAATTTCGTAAAACAGTCTTGTGCAGACTTCCAGGATAAACATGTCTTTGCTGCTGTGGAGGGACAGGCCGGAGACTTCCTCGATCTTGCGGAGCCTCTGCAGCAGGGTCTGCCTGTGTATGTAGAGCCGCTCGGCGGCCTTGCTGGCGTTGCCGCAGCAGCGGATGTATTCGATTAAAGTGTCCATAAGGACAGTGCTTCTGCCAGGGGCACCTCCGGTGAGCCCATCAAGGACTTCCCTCGCCATGGCTTCCACTTCGGAAGACTCTGCAAGGCAGGTTATTATGCGGGCTTCCTTTGCGTCGTCGTAGGTAAAGATGCTCCAGCCTGCGGTTTTTGCCTTTGCATAGCGAAGGGCCATGGCCGCCTGGCTGTAGAGAACTTTAAAGTCTGTGCCGGCAGTTCCAGGAGAGCTTATGCCGCAGGAAAAGCTATAGATTTTACTGAACTTTTCCAACCTGGATTTAAGCCTTTCGATGTAGATTTTGCCGGTTTCCGGTCTGCTCGGGCCGCTGTTTTCCACGAAAACTATAATTTCCGCGGATCTTCTGGCGTACATTGCCTTCAGCCCCATTACCCTGGCGCAGATTTCTATCGCGCTTTCGATTTCGGTGAAGTTTTCGTCCGCTTCGCCGGAGTAGTCGGAAATAAGGCTGGCGTCCTGTATGCTTACCTGCATGGCGATGCAGGTGTAGGGCAGATTAAGGTCGAAGCTGAGTCTCTTGCCTATACTCTTCATGAGGGGCAGGGATTCGTAGTTTCCGAAGGAAAGGTCCCAGATAAAGTCGTTTTTAAGCCTTGCTTCCGTAAGGTATTCGATGTTTTTCTTCTGGATGACCCTAATCAGATCCGTTTGGATCTGAACAAATCGCAGGTCCCAGGGGATGGTAAAGACGGGAAGCTGCAGTTCTTCTGCAAGGAAAGCGGCACTTTTCGGAATCCTGTACGAGCTGTCGCGAAAGGCAAAAAGCACGCCGCTGGCGCCGTTTCCGCTCAATTCGTTGAGGAACGCACAGAATTTATCTTCACTGTCCGTACAGCCGCTGGCGGTGGAGAGCACCAGTTCGCCCTTCTGCACGAAGTTATCAGAAGGATATTCCTGAACGGTAACGGAGCTTATTTCCCTTACCGCCAGGTCCATGCCTTTGCTAATCTGTTTAATCCCGGGAATTATGTTGTCCCGGAGCATGTCGTAAATAGTATAAATCATAATCTGTCCTGCAATTAAAGTATCTACAAACTGTCTATATTATACCACATTTTCCTTCCGCTTTGTATGTCGGGGACGGGTACACTTTAACACTTTATCACTTTAACGCATTAAAGGGGGACGGGGGTGCTTTAACGCGCTAAAGCGCTAAAGCACCCCCGTCCCCCTTCAGCACTTTAGCACTGCGCAGCGATGAAGTGTACCCGTCCCCCTTTAGCGTGCTAAAGCGGTAAAGCAGGCCCGGAGGGTCTGCTTTACATTGTAAATTAGTTCATGAATATCTCTTCTGCGTAGCGGACCGTCTCCATTGCGTCCTTTACGTATTTGTCCGCGCCGATCATGTCTGCGTATTCCTGGGTGAGGACCGCGCCGCCCGCGCAGACTTTAGCTCTGCATCCGCTTTCGCGAAGCAGCTTTATGGTCTCTTCCATCGCAGGAACGGTTGTGGTCATAAGAGCGCTCAGACCGACCAGAGCGGCGTCCGTCTTCTGCGCAGTTTCCACGATGACCGTTGGGTCAACGTCCTTGCCCAGGTCGATAACCTCGTAGCCGTAGTTCTCCAGAAGAACTTTTACGATGTTTTTGCCGATGTCGTGGATATCGCCCTTAACCGTTGAAATTACAACGGTTCCCTTGGATGTACCCTTGCTGCCTTCCTTCGCGATTTTGTCCTTAATGACGTCGAAAGATGCCTTTGCGGCTTCAGCGCTCATTAAAAGCTGAGGCAGAAAAACGGTCTTCTTTTCGAAACCGCTGCCGACTATATCCAGCGCGGGGATAAGATAGCCGTCGATAATTT
>JAKSSQ010000029.1 GCA_024403005.1 Clostridia bacterium
AATTATACTATCCTTTTCTTTGCTGCAACAGGTGGAAAACCCGGGAAATTTGGTATAATAGACACATGGCAAAGAAAAAGAGCAAAGAAAATTACATAACACAGACGACTTTAATTTCGGAATACGATTTAACAAAGAAATTAATCGACCGTTTCTTTCCCGAACCGGTTTTAAAACGAGTTTCCAGAAATCCTAAGGTTCCACCCATAAGAATGTGGCCGGAGAGCACGGTTAACGACGTGCTGAACCACAGCAAGGAACTCAAGGTTATCCTTAAAAAGAATAAAGCCCGCAAAGATGCGCAGGCAAAGAGGGCTAAAAACGCGGAGAGTTTCCTCAACAGCTTTTCTCCGGAAATGCTCTACGAGGAAGGCAAAAACCTCTCCAGACGCTTCGTGCTCCACGTCGGACCGACCAACAGCGGCAAGACTTACGATGCTATCCAGGCTTTAAAATCCGCAGAATCCGGCGTTTACCTCGGGCCTTTAAGACTGCTGGCTCTGGAAATGTTCGAAACTCTGAACATGGACGAATGCCCCTGCGATTTGCTCACAGGCGAAGAATACGAAGGCGTGCCCTTCTCCAGAATTACAGCCTCGACCATAGAGCTCTGCGACTTCAGCAAGCACTATAAAGTCGGCGTAATCGACGAAGCCCAGATGATTGCAGACCCCTTCCGCGGCGCAAACTGGACCAGGGCAATCTGCCTTTTGGATGCAGAGGAAATCCACGTCTGCCTGGCTCCCCAGGCCCTCAACCTTATAAAATCCATGCTCCGCAAGATGGAAGCGCCTTTCGAAGTTGTTAACCACGAAAGACTGGTTCCCCTGGAATACGCAGGAGTTTTCCGCAACATGTCGGAGGTTGAACCGGGAGATGCCCTCATAGCTTTCTCCAGAAAGAACGTGCTCAACCTGGCAGCTCATCTGGAGCGCAGCGGCATTAAAGCCAGCGTAATCTACGGAGCTCTTCCCCCTGCAGCCCGCAGAGAGGAAGTGCGCAGATTTGCAGCCAAGGAAACTACCGTAGTTGTTGCAACCGACGCCATCGGCATGGGTATTTCCCTTCCGATCCGCCGTGTAATCTTTATCGACTCCTCCAAGTTCGACGGCGAAGAAAGACGCCCGCTGAACCCATCAGAGATCAAGCAGATTGCAGGCCGCGCCGGAAGATTCGGCAAGTACGACCTGGGAGAAGTCCTTACCATGGCAGACCCGCAGCTCATCGCCCAGGGTCTGGAAACGGATATTCCCCAGATAGATAAGCTGATTATCGCCTTCCCGCAGGAAGCTGTAACCTACAACTATCCCCTTTCCAAGATGCTCTCCCAGTGGAACGGACTGCCGGAAGACAGCACCTTCAGAAGAGCGGACATGCGCGATGCGCAGTTCCTGCTAATGACCCTCGGAGGCTTTGCTTCCAACGTTTCCAAGGAATTCATCTATAACCTCATAACCTGCCCTGTAGACGTTAAGAACACCGAACTGGTAGGCTACTGGAAGGACTGCTGCGTATCCTTAATCCGCGGCGGCACAGCGCCCCGCCCCGACTTCCCGACAGACGATCTGGAAGGCTGCGAGCTCCAGTACAGAGCTTTCGACGTCTACCACCAGCTCATGAGACGCATAGGCGTGGAAGACGACTGCATGAGAGAAAAGGAAGCTCTCTGCAGCAAGATTAACGACTTCCTTAAGAACGAAAAATCCGACTACCTCAAGCGCTGCCGCCGCTGCGGCCGCATCCTCCCCGCAAAGATCCAGTATGGTCTGTGCGAGAAATGTTACAGAGCCAGCTTCTGGTAAAATTAACCCCTTAAATACTTAAACTATGGATAAAAACAGATTTATTGCAATTACAGACGGCATCCTCGCGATTGCAGCGACCATTATGGTCATGAGGCTGGAACCGGAAGTGCCGAGCATGGAAGTGCTGAGCAATCAGTGGCCGACCCTTGCAGCCTACATCATTAGCTTCATGAAGATAATGATGGCCTGGCACGAGCACCACGACAGCTTCCTTAACGTAAAAAAAATTAACCACCGCACATTTATGCTTAACTGCGTATGGCTGTTCTTTATAACGCTGCTGCCCTTCGTAACAGGCATGATAGGCAACTACCCGGACAGTCTCTTCTGCGTGCTCATCTACACTGCAGTCATATTCCTCTGCCAGCTTACGCTTAAGGTGGAATGCGACTACGTAAACAAGGTTAACAACACGACGATTCACGATATCGAAATTATCCAGGTTATCCGCCTCGAATCCATGCTGTTTTCAATAGTCGCAGCAGCTGCCGCAATCCTGTACATGCCCTTCGCAGGCCTTATGATTCTGCTGTTCAACAGCGTCCTGAATATCGTCCAGATTATCCGGTTCGACATGCGCAACGAATAAAATATTGAGTAAAAGAATGCTAAAAGAGCGAGGTTTTGCCCCGCTCTTTCTTATTTTGTAATTTGTTCAATATCTCGCGTGACCCAACCAATTCTGTTTCAGGGGCGGGCGCATTGCGCTGGTGACACGCTCTCGCTCTCGGGGGTGCCCCCACGCAGCGGTGCCTCCTCGGAGCCTCTTTCAAAGTCTTTCATCTGCTCAAGTTCGGATTTCATCCGACTTTCGCAGTGAAAGGACTATTGAACAGTCTCCTCGTCGTGCTAAGCTCTGACTTCGCCTTCGGCTCGTCAATCGCTAAGCACCGGCGGCCCCCAAAGGTCACTGCGCGCAGCGCGCCCGCCCCTTCATGGCTGAATATTGGGTCAATATGACTTTTTAAAAATATAATCCATAAAAAAGTCATGGAACTCGTGCTCTCATGACTTATTAAGAATTAATATTCTGAAAAGTCATCAAATCGCGCTCCCCATGACTTATTTGCGTTTTAATTCTATTTAAAGTCATGAAATTGTAATTTTTATGACTTTTAGGCATAAAATTATCTAAAAAGTCATCAGATTGCCTTTTTCATGACTTTTTAGCTCCTGAATTTCCGAAAAAGTCATCAAACCGTGTTTTCTATGACTTTTAGCCGCCTTAATTCCTAAAATAGTCATAGAACTGTAGTTTCCATGACTTATAGGCATTTTAATTTCTAAAAAAGTCACCGGCTATATATTCGTCGTTTTAGCGTCATGTAATTCAACACAATTCGTAAGGTATTACTGTTTTTCTACTGCAGCCTACTTGCGCTTAGAACTTATCAGATCCATAACATATGCATACCGGCTAAGCACATATTTAGCTATTGTTTGTTCATCCCTCTTTATAGGAATAGAATCAAATATTTCCTTTAACTGCGCTTCAGATACGGGCAAAAACTGCACTTTACTTATTAAATTCGATGCAACAGCGGATTCGTTCAGGAAACGGGTAATATATCTCGCAATTCCATCGTAACGGGCATTAAATACCAGGTTCTGCGTTGCAGCCAGCAATGCAATGTTATTGTCGTAGTTTGGTGCAAGAGATACAATTTCCCCGGTAATTTTGTCTCTGAATAATGCACAGTTTTCATTGTGCCTGTCTACGTTGTAGACGATAAAATCAAATAGTATCAGCTGAAGGTATTGCACTGCAATATCTTCAGAAATACCGATAATTGCATTGAAAACATTGCCAAAAGAATCGTCTTCACCGGCGATTGATGAAATTGGTTCAATGTTGTAAACATCGGCAATATTCTTTGTCCTTATGTAGCCCTCGTCGTATTCATAGACTGCACTGGGGACGCCTAAGGCTGCAGCCAGTTTGGATGAAAACAGTTCTGAAAATATTTCGTCTTCAGAACCCTGCTTAAACAAATACCAGGTTCCATCGACTAATTTCCAGCATTTTTCGTAACTGCCGGTTAGAGTAAGCTGCGGAGAATGCTTAGGAGACCGGGGCACATACCCTACTGTGCCTTTAAGCACGAGATCGCTGTAAAAATCGTATTCGAAAGAAATATCCTTATATTTCAGCTTTGAACCTTTTGCCTTGAACCAATAGTTATCTGTTATAGTTGCTCCATATGAATACAGTGCAACTGTTACATCTTCTGCATTACCGAGATTTAGAAATTTCTTTAACAGGCGCGAATGAACCCGATCTCTGTCTATTGCTCTTGAGGCAAGAAAATCGTACAGATTACCGGTTCTTTTAATCAGCAGCGGGCATTTCTTTTCGTCTATGAACGTAGCTTTTCCATCTTCAAAATGAGCTGCAACGGTATCTCCCATCATCAGATCCCCGGTAAGGTTCAGACTTCGTAAGGAAGGCTTTTTCATATTGCGTCCGGATTGCTCTATAAGACGAATTTCTTTTTCAATTTCCTGACGTCTGCTGATTTGCGTTGATAATTCAGCGAGTTCACTTTTCTTTACATACTTGCTGACAGTTTTTCCTTTGTCATTGTACTGATAATAGTAATACTTTTTTCCTTTTATTGTTTTCTCTGAAATGTATCCCGTTGGAAGATTATTCAGTTCTTCTATTAACTCCTGTAGTTTATCCATAGTTAACCTTTTTCCTTATCTATGTTTAGGTTAACAACATTTTGCAGTTAACCTTTTTTATCAACCATGTTCCAGTTAATTATATGACAGTTAACCTTTTTTATCAACCATGTTTCAGTTAACAACTTCCAACAGAACTGCCTCCGGTAAAAAGAGTATAAAAAAAACGAGGCCGAAGCCTCGTTTTTTACTGCTTATAATTTGTTCACAGATTATTCTGCCTTAACAAATACGTTTTCTACGTCGCCTGCTTCGCTGGAGCCTGTCCAGTGGAGCTTTTCGCCGTCGAATGTGAATTCGCCGCTCAGGTCGTCTGCTTCTACGATTTCTTCTACTGTACCGTCGTCTGCAGTTACTTCGAGCTTACGGATGCCGTCAACATATGCGAAGCTGTTTCCGCCTGCAAATTCAAGATTGAGTTCCCAAACTACTGTTTCGGAAGCGCTGTTGCCCCATCTTACTACTGTGTGGAAACTGCTGCCAATTTCAGTAATTTCTGCGTTTGCTCTCTGGCTTACTTCGTCTGCCCAGAAACCTGAGAGGTCTACTGTGCCATAGCTTGCGCCTGTCATGCCGGAGATTTCTTCAACGATATCTGCGAATGTCTGGGGATCCATCTTGCCGCCGTCTTCTGCGCAGAGAACGTACTGTGTATCTCCCTTGAACCAACGGCCGGCTCTGAATTCTTCTGTAGCGATTATAGCTTCCATGTCGCCTGCGAATGCCGGGTTTCCTGCAACGTAGATGCCGGAAATGTCTTCGTCCTTAACGTTGGCGCCTCTGAAGATATACTTTACGTCGCCAATGTTAAATCTGTATTCGCCGAGCATGTAGCTGCCGCATTCGATTACAGCATAGCTTTCGTCTGTCTTGCCCATTACGCCGGGTTCAACGAGGTCTACGCCAGCTTCCTGGTTAACTTCAGCAAGGCTTCCTACTTCTCTGATTGGGTTGGGCATTCCTGTCTGCGGCTCGGGTTCTTCTGTCTTAGAGCCGCATCCTGTGAATGCAGCCATAACCATAGCCAGTGCAAGAACTGCTGCCAAAATCTTCTTATTCATTCTATTTCCTCCTTGTGTTTAAATACACACACTTTAGACGGTCTTGAACGCTTATTGTTCCACGTCTTTACATCTATTTATGCCGTAATATTATAGCTGATTGTCGGTAGTATAACACATCAATGGGGGCAAAAGAGGGGCAAAAAAAACAGCGGTGATTTGTCTGTAAATCATCGCTGTTTCTGATTTGCAATATTAAAGAGATCCTGCGGGCAGCTTAGAACATAGCTTCCACGTCGGCCATAATTGTCTTAATGGCTTCAGTCTGCGTGTCTGTAACCCTCTGGAAAGGTTCGGAACATTTGTCGTTAATGTCCAGGCCGCGCAGCTGCAGACCCTTCTTTACCATAGGCATGAAGTTGGTGTGTACTGCGTACAGGTCGCACATTCTATTAACTACTCGCTGCAGCTTGTACATAGCTTCTGCATCGCTGCTGTTTGCAGCATCTACCCACGCAGCGAAAATTTCCGGATAGAGATTGGAAAGTCCGGAGATGCCGCCGCGGCCTCCGCAGAGCATATTATGTGCGAAATTATCGTCGTAGCCGGAGAAGCAGATGAACTCAGGGAATTCGGGCAAAACTGTGTTGAGCAGTTCTCTTGTATGGTTCATATCGCGGACAGTATCCTTGTAGCCAACTATATTCTTGTGCTTGCGCAGCAGATTAAGGGTAATCTGCGGAGAAACGTCGTATCCTGTTACGCCGGGGAAATTGTAAATATAAATATCTCCGTGAATCTGATCTGCAGCTTTGCCGAAATACTGTTCAATGCCTGCCGCATCCGGTGCGAAATAGGTAGTGCCGACGATAATAATGCCGTCTGCGCCCTTATCTATCGCATAGTTGGACAGAGCTATCATATCCTTATAGTTGTGGTTTCCTGTGCCGATAATCAGGGGAACGCGATGGTTGATTGTTTCAACAGCGGCGTCGATAAGCGCCTTTTTCTGGTCTGCGGGAATAGCCCAGAATTCGCCGGCGCTGCCCATTACGATAATTCCTGAAATACCTTTTTCAATAAGGAATTCCCAGTGTTTTTTGCAGCCTTCAATATCCACATTGCAGTCTTCGTCGAAAACTGTAATGGAGGGGCAATAATATCTTGCCTTGTTCATGGTTCTTGAATCTCCTTGATTATTCTTATACGTAATTGCATACTCTTGCAATTGCTGTTTCTGTATATCCGAGGCTTTCTGCCTTTGTGAGCTTGCCGTTTGCAACTTCAACAACTTCCTTGAGCAGAACGTCGCCCATTTCTTCCAGAGTCTGGGGTCCGTAGATAACGGGGCTTGCATCGATGTCGATGTTGTCCTTCATGTTCTGGTAAGTAATTCTGTTGCCTGTAATCTTGATTACGGGGGAGATTGCGTTGCCTGTGGGTGTACCTCTGCCTGTGGAGAATACTACAATCTGAGCACCGCCTGCTACCATGCCTGCTACGGAGGAGGGGTCGTTGCCCGGAGTATCCATAATTACGAGGCCCTTTTTAGCTTCTACGGGCTTAGCGTAGTCGTAAACTTCGTTAACGGGAGTGTGGCCGCCCTTGTGGATGCAGCCCAGAGACTTTTCTTCCAGAGTTGTAAGGCCGCCAGCCTTGTTGCCCGGGGAGGGGTTGCCTTCGCGAACTTCTTCGCCTACCAGCTGCAGAGCTGCTTCGTATCTGTGTACGATGTCGTAAATCTTCTGGCTGATTTCGGGTGTTGCGCCTCTTCTTGCCAGGATGTGTTCTGCACCGATGAATTCAGTTGTTTCGGAGAGGATGGATGTTCCGCCCATTGCAACCATTCTGTCGGAGAGTTCACCGATGAGGGGGTTAGCGCCGAGACCGCTTGTGGGGTCTGAACCACCGCATTCTGTACCTACGATGAGTTCGCTCATGTCTATGGGTTCACGCATAAGGAGAGAAGCTTCCTGAGCCATTTCCTTAGCTGCTCTTACAGCCTTTTCGATTGTGGAAATTGTGCCGCCGCATTCCTGGATGATAAATGTCTTGAGGGGCTTGTTTGTGCGTTCCTTGATTGCGTCAACAACCAGGTCCATCTGGCAGTTTTCGCAGCCCAGAGATACTACTACTGTGCCGTAAACGTTGGGGTTGGCAGCCATGCCTGCCATAACGTCCATTGTGAACTGCTGGTCCTTGCTTACCTGGGAGCAGCCGTTCTGGTTATTGAATGTAACAGCGCCTTCTACCTGGGAAGCGATGATTCTTGTTGTATCGGATGCGCATACGGAAGCGGGGAGAATAAAGATCTTGTTTCTGATTCCTGCCTTACCGTCGGGTCTTCTGTATCCTAAAAATTCCATATATCCTCCTAAAGTGCTTCTCTGTGGTTTTCTACGTTATGTGTATGTACATGGGAGCCTGCGGGAATATCAACAGCTGCGATGCCAATGTGTTCGCCGTACTTTACTACAGGTTCGCCCTTCTTAATGTCTACTGCTGCCAGCTTGTGGTAAATGGTGATATCCTCAGCTGCTGTAAGAGAGCAAACAGTGTCTTCCTTCTTGTATTCAACTGTTTCTCCCTTTGTGATGGGCTCGATGGCAACTGCCACGTTGTCCTTCTTGTCGATCATCATTGCGTTCATTTTGAATCTCCTAATAAATGTTTTGGTTAGTATGAATAAATAATTATAACACTTTTTATGGTTTCTAACTATGCATTAAGAAGAAATGCCTTGTAACCTTTGTAGACATCTGCCTTGGAGCTTACTTCGTAGGGAGCGTGCATGCAGAGGATGGCCATGCCGCTGTCGATTACGTCCATGCCGTACTTGGCCATGATGTATGCGATGGTTCCGCCGCCGCCAACGTCTACCTTGCCCAGTTCGCAGAAGTGGTAGGAAACGTCTGCATCGTCCAGAATTTTACGGATTTTAGCGATATATTCTGCGTTTGCATCGTTGGAATCGTACTTTCCACGGCTTCCTGTAAACTTGCTGAATGCCATGCCTTTAGAGAGGTATGCGCAGTTCTTTGTTTCGAAAGCATCCGGATAGAGGGGGTCGTAAGCTGCGCTTACGTCGGAAGAGAGCATGCTGGAGTTTGCAAGGCATCTGCGGACCTTAACCAGGGATTCGCCTTCCATGGCTGCGATAATTTCTCCGATAGTGTTTTCGAAGAAGTAGCCTGTCATGCCGGTTGCGCCGACTGACCCAATTTCTTCCTTGTCTACCAGCAGGCAGCAGGAAGTCTTATCGGGAACTTCCATTTCCAGAATTGCTGCCAGGGATGTATATGCGCAGATTCTGTCGTCCTGGCCGTAAGCGATAATCATGCTGCTGTCCAGACCGCAGTCGCGGGCCTTGCCTGCAGGAACGATTTCCAGCTCTGCGGAGATGAAGTCTTCTTCCTCGATCTTGTACTTTTTCTTTAAAAGCTGCAGAACATTAGCTGTTACAGCGTCCTTTTCGTCCTTGGAGAGCTTGGATTTGTTCAGCGGCATATTGCCGATTAAGAGGTCCAGATTTTCGCCGCCGACAACTACGGAAGCCTTCTTTTCCATCTGGCTCTGCGCGAGGTGGATAAGCAGATCGGTGAATACGAATACGGGATCCTTTTCCTTTTCGCCGATAACTACGTTAACTGTTGTGCCGTCTTTCTTGCATACCACTCCGTGGATAGCCATGGGCTGAGCCACCCACTGGTACTTCTTGATACCGCCGTAGTAGTGAGTGTCCAGATATGCGTTTCCGCCGGCCTGGTAGAGGGGGTTGCTCTTTACGTCCACACGGGGGGAATCGATGTGAGCGCCCAGGATGTTCATGCCCTTTTCCATGGGCTGGCTGCCGATTACGAAGAGAGCAGCAGTTTTGCCCATGCAGATGGAGTAAACTCTGTCGCCGGGCTTTAAGCCTTCGCCGGAAGCGAGCTTGTCTTCCAGTTTAACGAAACCGGCCTTTTCTGCGATTTCGACCACCTGGTCTACGCATTCTCTTTCAGTCTTGCCCTTGTCGAGGAACTTTTTGTATTTTTCACAGAAAGCAGATGCAGCTTTAATGTCTTTGGAGCTGTACTTTTCCCATGCAGATTCGAATTTCATAGTGTTTCCTATCTGAGTAGTATTATTGTTGTGATAATATTATATTGTAACATATAAAAAGAAAAACAGAGGCGGAAACCTCTGTTTTTTAAGTCGAAAATATGTTAATTTACTTCTTTTTTACCGAAATTTACGTTCAGGATAACTATCGAGAACAGTACGATTGCTATGCCCAGTGCGTTCAGGAAACCCAGGTCTTCCTTAAAGATTATCATGCCAAGAAGCGCGGACACTACGACTTCGACGGAAGCTACGATAGGAGCTTTGGAAGCTTCGATGCCGCAGGCGATGCCGGACACGAAGAAGAGGTATGGCAGCTGAGCTGCCAGCAGGCCTGTCATTGCGCCGAGAGCGAGAGTCTTCGGTGCGAACATGTAAGCCGGGAAGCTCCAGCACCTGCTTATGATCGCGATAAAAATAAATCCGAACAGAAGGATGTAGAAAGTTATTACGAAGGGATCGGCCTTTTCTGCAGTGTACTTGTCGAAAATTGTGATCATGCCGTAGCAAAGCGCTGCCAGCACGCCGAAGAGTATGCCGACTATGCTCACGTTAAAGCCGCTTAAATCGCAGCCGGTAACGGTTATGAAGCAGCCTGCCAGGTTGAGGACCAATGCGCAGATTTTCTGCTTTGTAAGGGACTCTTTATAGAGAATTCTGGAAAGAATCATTACGAATACCGGGGATAAGTAGAGCAGAACGCCTGCAAATGCCACGCCTACCCTCGTTACGGATGCGGAGAATGTAAGGTCGTAGAGCGTTTCCGACACGAAGCCTGTCGCTGCAAGCATTGCCAGAAGTTTTAAATCTATTTTAAGAGCCCTCCAGCCGCACTTAATAAGCACCATTGGGGTCATTAAGAGGATTCCGAAGAACTGCATGTGGAATGCGACCTGCGCATCGGTGCAGCCTTCCAGGGAAAGCAGCTTCATGCAGGTTCCCGTTGAACCCCAGATGAGCCCTGCCATAAATATTAAGATGTAACCTTTAGTTAATTTGTTCATAAGCCTAATTTATTTAACACATTTACATCTATTGTATCTTATGTGTCAAGTGCCGCGGGTTTGAGCTGCAGTTAGCATGCCGGCCGGGCCTTTATTATGGTATAATACCCGCATAGATTTTAAGAAAGGAGCTGCAGCCTGTGAAGCGGATGCACTACCCCTGCCCCAGCTGCGGAAAAGCTATAAAAATAAGCGTTTCCGACATGGCAAAGGGATACTCGGAAAGACTTGAATACATGATCTGCCCATACTGCAGAGAAGAGATTCCCTTCCCCATAAGGACGGAGCCGGCGCTGGATTTCCCCGCCTGGGCACCGGACCAGATTAAGGAACCCACTCCTTTAAATGCCTTCGATGCGGTAATCGCCAGCTGGAGCTCCGTTGCAGTGCTTCTTGTTGCTGCAGGGTTCTTCCTTTACGGCTTTAACGGAATTGCATCCGGAAGGCCTGTACTTCCCATGCTTTTATGCTTTGCGGCTTCTACAGTCTTCGGGCTTCTTACTTATTTTAATTGGGTCAGAACCTATAAGGAAATGCAGGAAGAATACGAAGAACGCAAAGAACAGTACAAAAAATCGCTGGAAAGGTTAAGTATCGGAGAGTATTCCAAAGCGCTGCGAAATCTGGATATAGATGTTCCTTCCAGCCTCGCAGAATACCAGCCGGAAGTCGAAGACGGCGAAGAGGAGTAAATCTGTAAAAATCAAGGTTCTTCGGCATTTTTTACTTGATTGTTTTAGAGTTTTAGAGTAAAATATTTGTGCTCATTTTGGTGAAGGTTCCCACTTACTTCATCAAAGCACGTAAAGAGCGTCCCTGCCACATATGTGCAGGCCGTTTTTAATTAAAACATTTAGTTTTCAGAAGGAGAAAGAAAAATGAAAAAGTTTTTTGCAATCCTGCTTGCCCTCGTAATGGTACTTGGACTTGCAGCATGCGGAAGCCAGGAAGCTCCCGCAGCAGATGACGGCGCTAAGGTTTACAAGATTGGCGCTTGCCAGCTCATTCAGCACCCCGCTCTGGACGCAGCAACACAGGGTTTCCAGGATGCTATCGTTGAAGCTCTCGGCGCAGACGCTGTAGAATTCGACATCCAGGTTGCTTCCGGCGACTTCACAACATGCTCCACAGTAGTTAACGGACTCATCTCCGAAGGCTGCGACCTCATCCTCGCTAACGCTACAGCAGCTCTCCAGGCAGCAGCTTCCGCTACAAGCGACATCCCCGTACTCGGCACATCCATCACAGACTATGCTACAGCTCTCGAAATCGATAACTGGACAGGCACAGTTGGCGGAAACGTTTCCGGTACATCCGACCTCGCTCCCCTTTCCGAACAGGCAGCTATGATCAAGGAATGGTTCCCCGAAGCTCAGAACGTTGGTCTCGTATTCTGCTCCGCAGAACCCAACTCCAAGTATCAGGTAACTGTAGTTGCTGAAGAACTCGCTAAGATGGGCATCAACACAACAGAATTCGCATTCACAGACTCCAACGATATCTCTGCAGTTGTAACAGCAGCTTGCGCAGCTTCCGACGTTATCTACGTTCCCACAGACAACACAGCAGCTAACAACACAGAATCCATCGCTAACATCGTTGAACCCGCTGGTATCCCCGTAATCGCAGGCGAAGAAGGCATCTGCAGCGGCTGCGGCGTAGCTACACTTTCCATCAGCTACTATGACCTCGGCGTTGCTACAGGCAAGATGGCTGTTAAGATTCTCCAGGGCGCAGACGTTTCCACAATGCCCGTTGAATTCGCACCCCAGGTTACAAAGAAGTACAACGCAGCAATGGTTGAAAAGCTCGGTATTGAAATCCCCAGCGACGAATACGTTGTAATCGAATAATTCAGAATTTTAATTTAAGGTTAGTTTAATGAGTTTCATTTCCACATTTATCGGTGCACTTCCCGGCGCTGTGGCACAGGGAATCATCTGGGGCATCATGGCTCTGGGCGTACACATTACGTTCAGAGTTATGGATATCGCCGACCTTACAGTCGACGGATCTATTGCAACCGGCGGTGCTGCCTGCGTTATGCTCATCAGAGGCGGCGTAAGCGCTCCCGTTGCAGTAATCTGCTCGTTCCTGATTGGTCTCATATGCGGTGCGGTCACAGGACTGCTCCATACAAAGTGCGGCATCCCCGCAATTCTGGCAGGTATCCTTACACAGCTGTCCCTGTATTCCATTAACCTCAGAATCATGAAGGCAAGTGCAAATACACCTATCAGCGTAGACAAATACAAGCTGGTTGTATCCCAGAGATTCGTAAGAGCTGCGGGCCTTAACAACCCGATCATTACCCTCGTAATCCTTACAGGCGTAATTATCGCTCTTATGTACGTTTTCTACGGTACAGAAATCGGATGCGCTTTAAGAGCAACAGGCAACAACATGCGCATGGCCAGCGCACAGGGAATCAATACATCTTCCCTTATCGTTCTCGGCTGCATGATCGGCAACGGTCTCGTAGCTCTGTCCGGTGCTCTCCTGTCCCAGTATCAGGGTGCAGCAGACGTTAACATGGGCCGAGGCGCTATCGTTATCGGCCTGGCTGCCGTAATCATCGGCGAAGTACTCCTCGGAAAGATTACCAAGAACTTCGCAATGAGAATGGTAAGC
>JAKSSQ010000003.1 GCA_024403005.1 Clostridia bacterium
GCTTGGGGTATTAACGGCAAAGTTAACTACGCTCTGGAAGGTTCAATCTTCGTGGCAGGCGCAGCAATCCAGTGGCTCAGAGACGAACTCGGCCTGGTAGAAAACTCTCCGGCATCGGAAAAATACGCTTCTCAGGTAGAAGATACCAACGGAGTTTATCTGGTTCCCGCATTTGTAGGCCTGGGTGCTCCGTACTGGGATCCCTACGCAAGAGGCTCTATCGTTGGCCTCACAAGAGGTGCAAACAAGAACCACATTATAAGAGCAGCCCTGGAATCTCTGGCTTACCAGACTTACGACGTGCTGAACGCAATGGAACAGGACAGCAGAATTAAGCTCTCCAGCCTTAAAGTCGACGGCGGCGCAAGCGCAAACAATCTCTTAATGCAGTTCCAGGCAGACGTAATCCAGGCAGAAGTAAGAAGACCGGAATGCGTTGAAACCACTGCAATGGGCGCAGCTTACCTGGCCGGCCTTGCAACAGGCTTCTGGGAAAGCGAAGAAGACGTAAAGAACAATTGGAAGATTTCCGGTGTGTTCAAGCCCGAAATGGCTGCAGAAAAGGCAGAAGAAAAGCTGGAAGGCTGGCACAGGGCTGTTAACGCAACCCGCCAGTTCTAATCGGTTTGTACTAAAAGAGGAAGAAAATGCTTATTTATCCTGACGAAATGGCGCTCATCAAGGCCCACCCGTATTTTCACCATATAACAGAAGACAGAGACGTAAAGTGGTTCCTGCAGTGCATGGATGCAAAGCTGGAAACCATCGAAGCCGGCACCAAGCTGCTTAAAGAAGGGGAAAAGACCGAATTCGTGCCCATCATCCTCTCCGGCAGCAGCGACAAGCCCTGCGAAGGCTTCGGAACCTGGGGCCAGATCGAAAGCAATTCCGGCCTGAGCCACTCAATTATCGCTCTGGTTCCGCCAGCAGATTACAGCACCGCAGAGGAGTCCACAGTTCTTTGGATGCGCGTAATGCGCCTCCTTAAGGCCTGCAACCTCCACTGCGATTTCCACGAGGAATTTATTAAAAAGTTATAAATTTGCAGATTTTTGCTTAAATATTTCAACTTATGAGTAAGGAGAAGGCATATGAAGATTACCAAGATTGATTTGCTCACTACAGGCGGCCTTGACATTATAGGCTTCACATTCTGCAGAGTTTACACAGACGAAGGCATTTACGGCGACGGAGCAGTTGCCGGACTCCACGGAAGCGGGCATGCGACTTTCGCCATGCTGCAGGACTGCGCCAAGTACCTTATCGGCAAAGACCCGATGAAGACAGAACTCATCTGGGAGGATATCTTTAAATCATCCTTCTTCGGCCAGAACGGCGGTCCGGTTCTCTTTAATGCCATGAGCGCCTACGACATAGCTCTCTGGGATATCAAGGGCAAGTACTTCAATGTTCCTGTTAGCACGCTTCTGGGCGGCGCAAGCCGTGACACAATCAGATGCTATGCGTCCCAACTTCAGGACGGCTGGTGGCCTCTGGACGAAAACGGTTATTCCGAACCTCATACAGCCATTACACTTGCAGAAATCACAGAATCCTGCAAGCAGGCTGTTGCAGAAGGCTTCAACTGCGTAAAAATCGACTGCCTTAACTACGACAGAGAAGGCAAGAGACCTACAAGATCCATGCGTGAACAGATGCTTGAACCCGATTACGTTAGCATCTTTAAGGACAGAATCAAAGTCGTACGCGAAACAATCGGCCCAGATGTGGATCTAATCGTCGAAAACCACTCCAGACTGGACAGCTTTGGTGCGGTTCAGCTTGCCAATATCGCAAAGCAGTACAATATTCTCTATTTCGAAGAACCCAATACTCCGTCTGCCTTTACTGCAGAATATCTTAAGGAAAAAATCGATATTCCCCTCGCGATGGGTGAAAGAATCTACACGAGATGGCAGTACATTCCTTACTTTGAAAACAGAACTCTCCGCGTAATTCAGCCGGATATTTCCAATTGCGGCGGTTATACCGAAACAAAGAAGGTATGTGACATGGCTCATGCATACGACGTTGCAGTTCAGATTCATACCTGCGGAAGCCCTCTATCAACGCACATTGCGCTTCAGCTGGAAGCAGTAATTCCCAATTTCGGCATACACGAACACCATTCTCTGCTGAGAAACATCAAGCATCCCATTACAAAGTACAACTGGCAGCCAAAGAACGGATGCCTGCCCGTACCGACAGAACCCGGTATCGGCAACGAACTTACAGAAGATGCATGGAAGCTGGCATCTGCATCCATGACTATCAAGGGATAACAGTTTTGTGACGCCAATCAGGTAGATTTTGATTTGGCAGCATAATTATTATTCTGTAAACCAATCATATAAATATTAAAATCCAGGAAAGGAATGCCATGAGTAAGCTTAAAACCGCTTTAACAGCCTTAATAGTGCTGCTGCTTGCGTTAAGTCTTACCGCGTGCATTCCTTCTTCTTATACCGGAAAACAGGTTAAAAAGCTGGGAGAAGCGCACTATAAAGAAGCTGCGGACTGGTTTTCGAAGAATTATCCGGATGCAGAAATCGGTAAGAAATGCGAAGGCTTTACCGACGGCGTGGATCTTTATGAAGCGGTGCAAGGCAGCTATAAGCATGACGGAGGCACTCACAAATTCATATACTGCTACGAAGACGATAAGATGTTTGTGGACGAGTTCTACGAAGAAACGGAAGATCTTCTGCTAGCCGAAGTAAGCAGAAAGCTGGGATTTTCCGAAGACAGAACGGATGTAAACCTGTACGGAGTAAGAATTACCGCAAAAAGCGTTAACGACAACGAATACGAAAACATAAAAGCAGGGGATGTTATATCTTCTCCGGAAGTGATGTATCTGCCTTTCGGCAAACCTGAAAAGCTCGCCGAAAGCATTATGGACGGCAGCTGCGAAAACATGTTCTCTGTGTATTATTGCTGCGAGGATATACCGGAAGATATCGAGTTTATGCCCTTTAAATACCCGAACCTGATGTTTTTAACATCCATTAGGACTATAGAGCCGGAATTCGAAGGAATCTACTATTCTACCCAGTTTTCCAGCTTTAAGGAACAGCTATATCTGCATACGGAAGAGCTTATAGAAGGGCTTTACGGCGGATATTCATGCGAAGTTCAGGAAGGCGGAAGCTTCGAAGACGACCCGGTAGTATTTAAGGAAACCGATGATGGGTTCACGCTGGAGATTCCGGAAGACACGAAGTTGGTGCTTTTCTCCAAGAAAAAGCTTAAGCCTGTCCATGTTTTTTCCAATATAAAGTTGGAAACCTTCGAAGAAGAGCTGAAACCCTATACAAAAAGCACATTCCGGGATATGAAGGAATGTGCTCTGTACGGTGCTCAGTATCTGTTTAATGGAGATTATTACGTTTACGAGTGCAGAACCAACGGCATTAACGGCGGTTTCTACACTTTTAAGCTTAAATAGCTACATGTAATGGTCTTCTCTTGCCATCTGCTTTGTGGCGCGGAAGGCATAGATGAACACGATTATAATAAAGACGAAGAAGATGAGCGTAAAAGCGTCGCTTATCTGTTCCATAAAGGCTATAAAATCGTAAAGTCCGTGGATTGCCATCGGAATGAGCAGGGCGAGAATCCGTCCAGTTTTGGCTGCTCCGTAGTTTCCGCGGATTTCCTGCTGTTTGGCCATGCCGTACCAGGCTCCCATGAATACGCCGAAGCAGGCGTGGCCGGGAACTGCGGTAAGCGCTCTTAAGATTGCGGTTGCAAAGCCGAAGGACATTACGTAGCCGATGTTTTCCCAGAGGGCGAAGCCCAGAGAAACGGCTACAGCGTAGACAACTGCGTCGAACTGGCAGTTAAATTCCGGATTATTCCAGGTTTTTTTCTTTAAAAGCAGGTATTTAAAGCCTTCTTCTGAAAGGCCAACGACGAACATTGTGGTCACGAAATAGTATATCGGAGTGTTTTCCACGAAGAACATTGCGGCAAGGCGCATGCCTATGGATTCGGTAACGATGGCTCCGATGGTGGCGAGTACGCCCTGGAAGACCAGGCTTACGATAAGCCGGCCCGGTTCGTGCTCCAGTTTGTCCAGCTTATAAATCTGCGCGAGAAGGAAGATGGCAGGGATAACTGCCGCCATAATAAGCACCGTGGAAGGTGTAAAGAGTAAAAACATTTAGTACCTCTGTTTAGTCCCGTTAAAATTCAACATCTAATATTATAACGCACATTCAAACATTTTTAATTATCAATTTGTTTTTGTGCTATAATACAGTTTATGAGAAAATTATTTGTACTTATGCTGGCTTTAGTGCTGGCCCTGAGCGTCTGCGGCTGCGGCGGAAACAGTGCGGACAAGGCTCCTGATTTCGAAACTTATAACATGACCGCAATATCTGCAAAGGAAGCTCTGGCTTCCGGCACCGCTTATCCGTATACTACAGTGTGCCAGGCAGAACCGGAAAAGGCTACCACAGGAACCGTAAAAGTTCTGGAATACAAAGATGTGGATTCTCCCGACGGAAAGTCTCCCGCAAAGGGCTGCAAGTGGGTTTCCATTAAGCTTGAACTCAATTTTGGCGACGAAGCTGCCAACGAATCCGGCTACACCTACAGCTATAAGCTGGCAGATTACTACAATATAAAGAACGTTCAGGACTCCATGTGCTACGATATGGACAAGGCCTGCGAAACCTTCCAGATCAGATCCGAAGGCAAGAAGTATAACTGCAAGGGCCTCGTTGCAAAATCCAGCGGAGACTGGGCCATGAACGACGTTACAGGTCTGCAGAACTGCTCCGAATTCATTACCTGGACCTTCATGATTCCCGAAAACTAAGACGGTCTCTGCTGCGGACTTTTCAACAGTTCCAAAGAATCCGCAGTTAACGGCAGCAGCTACATCTACGAGCTGCAGGAAGACCCCGGTTTCCTGTTCTTCAGGCTGGACTAAAGTTTTATAAATCAGGATAAAATAATAATGAGCAAGTCCGCAAGGGCCTGCTCGTTTTATTGATGAGTTTGTTGTTTTAGAGGATTACAAATATGAAACGTAAATTATCACTGCTGCTTGCAATCTGCTTAGTTATTTCTGCGCTTCCTGCTGCAGTTTTTGCAGAGGATGAAGGCGCTGGAGTCTATTTCACATATGTCAACAGAGACGGTGACTCTTACAGACTGTCAGATGGAGCAGATCCGGAATTCTTTGGTGAACCCGGAAGCTATAGGATGACATTTATCGATGGTGAACATAATCCGTTATGGCCGTCTTCTGTTGTTTTCTACTCTGATGGCGAAACTTCAGCTTCGATTACAGCTGAAAATCGCCGGACAATCAGCATTTCCGGCGTGGATTACTGCGTCTATGATATTCATTGCAATGCTTTTTCTTCTGGTGCATTAGTGCTAACATTCGAAGATTCTTCGCAGAAAGAAATGCGAGCCACCGTTGGTTTGTCTATATTGTCTTATTCTTCTTCGGAATCCCATAGCTATCGCGACTATATCAACGAATTTTCAGTAACAAACGAGTCTAATACATTCTATTTAACAACGGAAAGCGGCTGGATTATTGAAAGTATCAACTCCAATAATCCTGATTTTATTACTGCCTCTATTTCCGTAGATAAATCTTATGCAACCGTAACTGTTAACCGCGAAAACTTAGAAGACGATCGTTACGATGTCGGTTTATGGGTACAGGCTTATAACGCTGGCATGGATAGACGTGAAACAATCAGACACAAGGATATCACTCTGATTAATAGGATGGAATCCTGTACAATTTCAAGGGTATTCCAGGAGAGAGAAGGCTATATTATTGACGGAAGTATGAATAATTTTTCATTCATGCCCAGAATTGAAGTTCCTCTCATTACTTTTACTATTAATGGAAACCCTGTTAATGCTGATCGCGTGGAATTCATTTCTTCTTCCACAGACGGTGCAATCGTTGCAGTAGAAAATTTCGGAAAAGTTACTGCAAACGGAACAGATTATTTTGCATATAAGCTTTCGTGCGATGCTCTTGCCGAAGGTTACCTTAGGGTTCAATCCGGTTCCAATGTCTACAGATTCCCGACTTTCTGCCAGTTAGACCGTATCGGTCTTTACGGTGAACCCACCGCATCTATAGATGCTCTTAAGAATAGAATCCAGTTCGTCAGCGGTACAGAAAAATACTATATCGCAATGCTGGATGGCTTTGAAATTGAATCTCTCGAAGAGACAGGCGGACAGAATCCTGGTGCAGTAGATATTGTTATTTCATCCGATAAAAGCTATGCGGAGATAAAAGTAGATATAGATAAGCTGAATGGTGAATTTTCTTATATCCAATTAGAAGGCAGCTTTTTAAGAGGTTCTGATAGATTTACATTTCGCCGCCATTATGATATCCAGGCTCCGATTAAGAATTTCGACAACCTGGCAGACGGTCATTTCTATGTAAACAGAACGACGCCTCTTACTGAAAATGAAATGACTTATACCATCAGCTCCAATAACGAAGGCGGTATAATACATTCTTATAACCTTACTGTAAAGGTTAAGAGAGGCGATGAAAACCGCTGGTTAAACGCTTATCAATTCGGTGAGCTTGCTCTTGAATACGGTTTTACAAAACCTGAAGGTGCCGTAAAATTCGTTGATTTAAAGGGCAATGGTCCGGATTTTGAAGATATTCTGGATAAACTGGTCGAAAACGGAAAGACAATAGATGCTTCGAACCAGATGCTTAGACCCGCATACGATGTGTTTGCTGTTGTAAATGAATCTGAAAGTTCTTCGCTTCTGACGCCTGCTGACAAAGACAGCTTTAAACTCTATATTTACTGGCTCGACAAAGACGATAATATTATCTGCTTTGATAAGGTATTTTACAACGTGGTTGCAGACGAGGATTTCGATTTTATTAAATTCGAAATAGTTGACAGGGGGTATCCTGAAAAATCCAGAGTTATATTGGATTCAGGCTCCAATGTAAACATGGATTACAGCGAAGCTGAAGGCCTGATTACATTCAGCCCCAAAACAGGCTTTGATGCAGATCTTTCTGGTGAAGCTCCAGACGGGTTCTGGAAAGCAGTTAAAATTGCCGCTCCGGATGGTTACATAGCTCCGGATGGCGCAGATTTCCAGTATTTATGGCTTTCTGTATACGGAATGGAACCTAAGTTATCGAACGTTTTCCTTGCAGAATCCAGAATACGCTGGAATTCAGTGACCGGTGCAGACTCTTTTGCAGAGAGAATCAACATAAAGGTAGAAAACGTTCTTCCCGGATACGGTAAGTTCTGGGATCCTATGAATGCAGCCTTTATGCCTGTATCCAACGACAGTGTTAAAGTCGAATACAGCCAGGAAACTGGTCTGTTCCACATCGGTTTCCCCGGAAGCACAGTGCCATCAGTTGCAGATATTTTAAAGATTCAGGATCTTAATATTGCTATACCTGAAAATGCTGCATACTTTAAATATAACAGCCACGGCGGTCCTAATCAGCATCTTAACAGCACTATCGCACAGGAACAGAAGAATATTCTTGATGCGATTAAATTAGAACCTGCCGATACTTTCGGATGTGAACCAATTTTCCGTCCGGCTACGCTGTTAATCGATGACATAACGGTCTACTATAATCCCCGTCCAAATGATTTCGATGGCAGAATTATCGAATGGTACGACGCAGAAGAAAAGTTAATCGGCACAGCTTTTATATATGGCGACATAGAAGATCTCATTAAAGAAGTAATTACCGAAAGTGTGGAAGAGGTAACTGAACCTGTAGACGCTCCGACCATTGAGTTCAAGAATAATAAGAACCACGATATGGTTCGTTTGAAGACTAAATTCCATCCGCAGGAGGGAAACAACGGCTTTATTGAACTGGAAAAGATCGGCGGAAGCAGAGACGATAATAATCCGTATGTAGTATATCTGCCGTACAGCCTTATCGGTGCAATAGACATGGCAGACGCTATGGAGAAATATCCGACTCCGCCTTCAATCAAGCACTACGATAACGAATTCCATCTGAAGGAAGTCCTTGAAGCTTCTTATACAGAGTTCGGAATTGTATTTGAAACAACTTCTTTCAGTCCGTTTACAATCATTCTTGATCAACCGGAAGAAGAACCCGGCCAGGATGACGGCGAAAGCAATACAACCGATCCGGTTCAGCCGACTTCACCTTCAAAGCCGTCTTCCGGAACTGCTAAACCCGATGCATCCGAAGTAATTAACACAGATACAGTCCTTTCTTCTGAAGGCATAGCTGAAACAACTGTTAACGCTGCAGACGTAAGCAAAGCAGTAGAAAGCCTGCTTAGGGCAGATGAAAACGTTGATGCGGTCACAGTTGTTGCAAACGTAAAGGGCGATGCCGAAAACGTTAAGGTATCGGTTCCTGCAGGTGCACTTAAAATGATTACTGACAATACCTCTGCAGGTCTTGATGTTTTAACGCCTAACGGAAAAGTTTCCATGTCTGCAGATACACTTGCTGCTGTTGTAAAGCAGGTTGGCAATGCGTCTAATATTGAGTTCAGTGTCGCAGCAGGAGATATCCTCGACGTAAAGGCAATCGTAGAAGACCAGGCAGACGAATTACTGGAAAAGGCTGTAAAACCCTTCGATGCAAAGACTCTGGATGACGCAGTTGTTGCAGATATTACAATCCGTGCGAATGACAAAATTATCCATACTTTCGGAGGCAAAAAACTAGCAGTTGAGATCCCTGTAAATGAGGCGATTTTCAATAATAACAAGTACTACAGAGCATTTATTGTTTCTGCAGATGGTACAGTAGAGCACATGGTCGTAAAAATCTCAAACGGCAAGGCTCTCGCAGCCACAAAGCATCTGTCTTCAATTGTCGTAACAACTGAAGAATGCACACCGTTTATCGATGTAGAACTGGGACAGTGGTACACAAACGATGTAATCTACGTGTTCGAAAATAACATCATGAATGGTGTGGGGGATGGCTTATTTGGCAAGACTGCAGCTGTTACGAGAGCTATGTTTGTAACCATGCTCTACAATCTTAGCGGAAGACCTTCTGAAGCAGGATTGGAAAACCACTTTGCAGATGTCGAAGCAGGACAGTGGTACGAAGATGCTGTTAAGTGGGCTTATGCCAACGGTATTGTCGCAGGTGTGGATGCTTCTCATTTTGCACCCGGCAAGGCCATTACCAGGGAATCACTCATAACCATGCTTTACAATTATGCAAAGATTTCCGGTAAGACAGCTGGCAGTTCTGCAAGCATTGCAGGCTTTGCAGATGCTGATACCGTAAGCAGCTGGGCTTCAGAAGCTCTGAAGTGGGCTTATGCAGAGAATCTAATTGCAGGAAGCAATAACAAGCTTATGCCGCGTTCCGACGCTTCCAGAGTGGAAGGCGCTGCATTCTTCACGAGATTTATGAAAAATATAATGTAAGCACTATTGACATACCCCCGGCTCGGGGGTATATTTATATCAAGATGTTAGCACTCAAAAGTAATGAGTGCTAACAAAGAAGAGGCAAGTATGGATTTAAACGATAGAAAACTTCAGATACTTCAGGCAGTCATCGCTGAGTTCATCAACACAGGCGAGCCCGTAGGAAGCAGATCTCTCTCCAGAAGCCACGACATGGGCATTAGCCCTGCGACTATCCGAAACGAGATGTCCGATCTGGAAGAGATGGGGTACTTAACTCATCCCCATACCTCTGCAGGAAGAATTCCTTCCGATAAGGCCTACAGATTATATGTAGACGAACTCATGAACGAAAGCGAGCTCCCCGAAGAAGAAAAGCAGGCCATTTCCCACAAGCTTTCCGAAACGAAGAGCGAACTGGACAGCACCATAGAGCACGCAGCTGATTTGCTCAGCCAGATGACGAACCTTACATCTTTCGCCATCGCTCCGAGAGCAAACGAAAGTAAGCTC
This sequence comes from Clostridia bacterium, assembly GCA_024403005.1. GTDB lineage: Bacteria > Bacillota > Clostridia > Peptostreptococcales > Anaerovoracaceae > RUG11894. The sequence continues at coordinate 9,928 of JAKSSQ010000003.1, forward strand.
AAGTATATAAACCTTCTTCCGGTAGACGAAACCACAGTAGTCTTAATGATTGTGCCCGAAACAGGCAAGGTTATGAACAAGGCCCTTAAGGTTTCTCCCTACACAGAGGACAGTCTTGAGCTTCTGGGCAAGGTAATGACCCACAATTACATGGGAAAGACCTTGAACGCAGTTCTGGCCATGGACATCATAAACGACTTCACGACGGATATGGAATCTCTTTCCGGACTGGCAAAGGATGTTGTTCCCAGCTTCATTAAGACTCTGGAAAAGATGCTGGATGTAGACCTCTACATGAACGGCTACTCCAATATCTTCAACCTGCCGGAATACAGCGGAAACATGGAGAAAACTCAGAATTTCTTCAGAATGCTGGAAGACAAGAACAGGCTTACAGACGTAATTGTAAACAGAGAATCCGGAGTTGTGGTCACCATCGGCGACGAAAACTCGGAAGACATGAAGGATTGCAGCTTAATTACCGCAGACTACAAGGTTAACGGCAAGCTGGTCGGAAAACTGGGCGTAATCGGCCCCAAGAGAATGAAGTACGATGAGGATACCTCGGTAATCAAGTACATATCGGAAAACATAAGTGATACATTCGAAATTAAGGAAGAAAAGTAAAATGGAAATGAATAAGGAAACTGAAACTCTGCAGGAAGAAGAAATCAAGGAAGAACAGCCTGCACAGGACGTTCCCGAAGAAGAAACAGCAGAAACTGAAGAAAAGGGCGAAGCTGCAGAAGAAAAAGCAGAAGAAAAGTCCGAAGAAGCTGCAAAGGAAGAGGAAGACTTAAACACCAAGTACATGCGCCTGGCAGCAGACTTCCAGAACTTCAGAAGACGCACAGAAAAGGAAAAGAGCGATATCTACGCTTTTGCTAACGAAAAGATTGCAGTAGATCTTCTCGCAGTTGTAGATAACTTCGACAGAGCCATGGAACACGCAGAAAGCAGCGCAGATCCCAAGCTGGCCGAAGGCATGCAGCTCATATTAAAACAGCTGAAAGATGTTCTCGAAAAGAATAACATTTCAGAAATAGATGCGTTGGGCAAGGAATTCGATCCCAACTATCACAATGCAGTAATGACCGAAGCTGCAGGAGAGGGCGCTGAACCCAATACCGTAACAAAGGTCTTACAAAAGGGGTATATATTAAATAAAAAAGTAATCCGCCCGGCAATGGTTGCCGTAGCGCAGTAGGAGGTAAATTAAATGGGTAAAGTTATTGGTATTGACTTAGGTACAACAAACAGCTGCGTAGCAGTACTCGAAGGCGGCGAACCTACAGTTATCGTTAACGCAGAAGGTATCAGAACTACTCCGTCCGTAGTTGGTTTCACAAAGGGCGGCGAAAGACTCGTTGGCGAAACAGCCAAGAGACAGGCTATCACAAATCCCGACAGAACAATCGCTTCCATCAAGAGACATATGGGTACAGATTACACTGTAGCTATCGATGGAAAGTCTTATACACCGCAGGACATCTCCGCTATGATTCTTGCAAAGCTCAAGGCAGACGCTGAAAGCTACCTGGGCGAAAAGGTTACAGAAGCTGTAATCACAGTTCCTGCTTACTTCTCCGACAGCCAGAAGCAGGCTACAAAGGACGCTGGTAAGATCGCAGGACTCGACGTAAAGAGAATCATCAACGAACCGACAGCAGCAGCTCTCGCTTACGGTCTTGATAAGGATACATCTCACCACAAGATTCTGGTATACGACCTCGGCGGCGGTACATTCGACGTTTCCATCCTGGAAATCGGCGACGGCGTATTCGAAGTACTCTCCACAAACGGTGACACAATGCTCGGCGGCGACGACTTCGACAACGTTCTCATGAATTTCATGGCAGATTCCTTTGCTAAGGAAAACGGCGTAGACCTGAGAAACGACAAGATGGCTCTCCAGAGACTCAAGGAAGCTGCAGAAAAGGCAAAGAAGGAACTCTCCTCCAGCCAGACAACAGCTATTAACCTGCCGTTCATCACAGTTAACCAGGATGGTCCTCTCCACATGAACATGGACATCACAAGAGCTAAGTTCGACCAGCTCACAGCAGGCCTGGTAGAAAGAACTATCGAACCCATGAAGAAGGCCATGGCAGATGCAGGCGTTACAAACTCCGACATCGACAAGGTTATCCTCGTAGGCGGTTCCACAAGAATCCCCGCAGTTCAGGAAGCTGTTAAGAACGTTACAGGCAAGGAACCCTTCAAGGGCATCAACCCGGACGAATGCGTTGCAATCGGAGCTTCCATCCAGGCAGGCGTACTCACAGGCGAAGTTAAGGACGTTCTGCTCCTCGACGTTACACCGCTGTCTCTGTCCATCGAAACACTGGGCGGTGTAGCTACAAGACTCATCGAAAGAAATACAACAATTCCTACAAAGAAGAGCCAGATCTTCTCCACAGCTGCAGATAACCAGAGCGCAGTAGACATCCACGTAATGCAGGGCGAACGCCAGATGGCAGCAGACAACATTACACTGGGCAGATTCCAGCTCTCCGGCATTCCCGCAGCTCCCCGCGGAATTCCTCAGATCGAAGTTACATTCGACATCGATGCTAACGGTATCGTAAACGTATCCGCTAAGGACCTGGGCACAGGCCAGCAGCAGAGCATTACAATCACTTCTTCCTCCAAGCTTTCCGAAGACGAAATCAAGCAGAAGGTAAAGGAAGCTGAAGAATACGCAGAAGCAGACAAGAAGAAGAAGGAAGACATCGAAACAAAGAATCAGGCAGAAACTCTGGTTTACGAAACAGAAAAGAACCTGAAGCAGCTTGAAGGCAAGCTTTCCGAATCCGAAAAGTCCGAAATTACAGCAGCTAAGGATGCTCTCCAGTCCGCTCTCAACGCAGGAAACATCGACGACATCAAGGCTAAGACAGAAGAACTCACAAACAAGTTCCACATCATGAGCACAAAGCTGTACGAACAGGCACAGCAGGCTCAGGCAGCCGGCGCAGCAGGTGCTGCAGGCGGATGCGGCGGTGACTGCGGAAGCTGCAGCGACGACAACGTTCAGGATGCAGACTTCGAAGTTGTAGACGACGACAAGTAATAAAGTCCGAAAAGATATAAAACCGATGTCCGGCGGGGTTTACCCGGCCGGACACTGGTCTGTTTAAGGAAATAAAATGGCTGATAAAAGAGATTACTACGAGGTACTGGGGCTGGAAAAGGGCGCAGATGCAGCACAGATAAAGTCTGCATTCCGCAAGGCAGCCATGAAGTACCACCCGGACAGAAATCCGGGCGACAAGGAAGCGGAAGAAAAATTCAAGGAAGTTAACGAAGCTTACTCAATTCTTTCCGATCCCGAGAAAAAAGAAAAATACGACAGATTCGGCTTTGCAGGTGTTGACCCCAATGCGGGCTTCGGAGGCGGCGGTGGTTTTGGCGGCTTCGAAGGCGGCTTCGGCGGTTTTGAAGATATATTCAACATGTTCGGCGGCGGTTTCGGCGGCTTTGGCGGCGGCCGTGCCCAGAGAAACGGCCCGAGAAGGGGCGCAGATATTCAGAAGCGCATGAACATTACCTTCGACGAAGCAGCTTTCGGCTGCAAGAAGGACATCCGCCTTACAAAGGACTGCAAGTGCGAAACCTGCAGCGGCACAGGCGCTAAACCCGGTACATCCAAGAAGACCTGCGGCAAGTGCGGCGGAACAGGCCAGGTAAGAGTTACTCAGAGAACTCCGCTCGGTAATTTCCAGAGCGTATCTCCCTGTCCGGACTGCGGCGGCACAGGCCAGATTATCGAAGAAAAGTGCCCGGACTGCGGCGGCAAGGGCAAGGTTCGCAAGACTGTAAACATCAGCATCAACGTACCTGCAGGTGCATATACGGATTACGTTCTCCAGGTTCCCGGACAGGGCCAGCCCGGCTCCAACGGAGGTCCGGAAGGAGATCTGTACATTGTGCTCAACGTAGGCGAACACAAGATGTTTACAAGAAGAAACGACGACCTGTGGATCCGCGTACCCATTACGTTCTCCCAGGCAGCTTTGGGCGATACAGTTACAATTCCCGGCCTGGAAGAAAAGCTGGCTCTCAAGGTTCCCGCAGGAACTCAGCCCGGCGACGTACTCCGCATGAAGGGTAAGGGCATTAAGAACGTACGCACACAGCACCCAGGCGACCTTTACGCAGAAATCGAACTGGAAGTTCCCAGAAAGCTCACAAAGGAGCAGCAGGAACTCATTAAGAAGTTCGGCGAAACAAAGAGCGCAGAAGGCTACGAAAAGAGAAAGAGCTTTACAGACAAGCTTAAGGACCTGTTTAAGTAATGAAATACACAGAAGTAAAAATTTACCCCGCAGCGGATAAGCTGGACGAACTCATCGCAAAGCTTTCCATGGCAGGCATGGATGGGGTCATTATAAGCGACCCGGAAGAGCTGGAAGGCATTATGGCCGCAAGAGATGCCCACGTCTGGGACTATGTAGACCCGGAAACAGTTGAGGACTTCACAGGCAGACCTTCCGTAACTTTCTACATTCAGGACGGCGAAACCGCTCCCGAAGCCATGGAAATCGCTAAGGAATGGGACTACAGCACCGCTCATGTGGACGACGAAGACTGGCTCCACAAGTGGGAAGAATACTTTATGCCGACTAAGATTACGGACAAGTTTGTAGTTAAGCCCACCTGGAGGGAATATACAGCTAAACCCGGCGAACAGATTATTGAAATCGACCCGGGCATGGCTTTCGGTACAGGTACCCACGCTACGACTTTCCTTACTTTAAGGCTCATTGAAAAATACCTTAAGCCCGGCGATACAGTGCTGGACGTTGGAAGCGGCAGCGGCATCCTTTCCATAGGTGCTGCAAAGCTTGGAGCTTCCGATATTCTGGCTATCGATTTGTTCACCGATGCGGTTGAAAGCACCGAAAAGAACTGCATTTTAAACAAGTGCAGCGAAGTTGTAAGAGCTCAGCAGGGCGACCTTACAAAGGGCGTGGACTACAAGGCAGACATGGTTGCTGCAAACCTTATGGCAGACCTGGTAATTATGCTTTCTGCAGATGTTGCAAAGCACATTAAGCAGGGCGGCATCTACATTTCCAGCGGTATTCTGGACGAAAAGGAAGAAAAGGTTTCCGAAGCTATCAGAAACGCAGGCTTCGAGATTATCGAAGTGCTCCATGCAGACGGCTGGTGTGCTATCGCAGCCAAGCCGGCAGCATAGCAGGGCGCTGACCGCAATTAAAGCAAAAAAAGACCGCACTTCTTCGGAAGTGCGGCTTTAATTAATGTTTGATTACTTGCTCTGCTTTGCATCGAATCTTTCGATGATGGATTTGATTCCGTTTTCTGCCTTAACTTCTGTAATTCTGTTGAAGTGGGGCTCATTTCCGTGAGCCATGATTGCGGATTCGTTCTTCCAGCATTCGAGGAGGAGTACTTCGTTGGGATCTTCTACGCTGTAATAATAGTCGTAGCTGATGCATCCTTCTTCTGCTCTGCATGCCTGGGGAAGACCTTCGTCGAACAGCTGCTGAACGAATTCTTCGCGCTTTCCTTCGGGTGCTCTGTACTTAACTCTTACTAAAATCATACTGTACCTCCGTGCAATATCATTTGATAAAGAACAAATGTTCTGTTATACTTATTACAGGTGCATTATACAATAAATCGGTGAATTTTATAAGGAGAAACCACGATGAGACACGCAATTTTTGTTGAGTCACCAATTGGAATGCTGCAGCTTGCGGAAAAGGACGGAGAGCTTACCCATCTGCTCTTTACCTGGGAAAGCCCTTACAGAAAGACGTCTTTTACTTATAATGGCGAGAAAACTGTTCCAATTATTCAGAAAATTCGCGGAAAAGTTGAGTATGCAGAAGTAGAAGAGACACCTGTGCTTGCTGAAGCGAAGAAGCAGCTGCAGGAATATTTTGCAGGAGAAAGAAAAGTTTTCGAGCTTCCTCTCGCTCCGGAAGGAACAGATTTCCAGTGCAAATGCTGGGAAGGCTTAAGAACAATTCCTTACGGAGAAACAAGAGACTATAAATATATTGCCACCTACGCAGGCAATCCTGCTGCATGCAGGGCTGCAGGGGGCGCAAATCACAATAACCCGATAAGTATTATAGTACCGTGCCACAGAGTTGTAGGTTCCAACGGAACGCTTACAGGCTTCGGCGGCGGTCTGGATGCCAAGGCTTATCTGCTCAATCTGGAGCAGAAGGGCAGCGGCGGAGAAAAGGTATGGCAGGCAAAGTAGCATTTTTTACTCTGGGCTGCAAAGTAAACCAGTACGAATCGCAGGCAGTTGCGGAAGCCTTTAAGAACAAAGGCTACGAAATCTGCCTGGGCGAAGAAGACGTGGCAGATGTTTATATCGTAAACAGCTGCTCCGTAACGAGGCTTGCAGACAGAAAATCAAGACAGTATATCCGCAGAATGAAGAGGCTGAACCCAAATTCAGTCGTTGTTATAATGGGCTGCTATCCGCAGACCAATCCGGATGAAGTTGCGGAAATCGAAGAAGTGGATATTATTCTGGGCACTACAGATAAGCTTAAAGCTCCGGAATACGTGGAAGAATATCTGGATAAGAAAGTACTTTCCGGCCTTTCTGTCGGTCAGTATCATCAGGAAAAAGACCGCTACGTTCTGGATCCGAAGGTTACGGAAACAGAATACTGCGAGCATCCCGGAATTCTGGGCATGGAAACAAAGACCAGAGCTCTTATAAAGATTCAGGAAGGCTGCAACAGGTTCTGTTCCTACTGCGTTATTCCCCATGCAAGAGGCGCTGTGAGAAGCAGAAGTGCCAATGCGATTATAAAAGAGGCCAAATCGCTCATAGATGCCGGATATAAGGATATTACACTCACCGGCATAAATACGGCGCTCTACGGAGCTGAAAAAGGCTTTAAAAACGACTTTGAAACCGATCTTACAGGCATCGAAATTATCGTTAAGGCTCTTAACGACATTCCGGGAGATTTCAGAATAAGGCTGGGCTCCATGGAGCCTACCGGAATCGATGCGGAGTACATAAGCCGGCTGTGTAAGTACGAACAGCGTGCCCATTATGGTCACCTGTCGGTGCAGAGCGGAAGCGACTCCGTTATAGCTGCCATGAACAGGCACTATACTGTGGACGAATACCTTGAAATTGTAAGGGTCTGCAGGGAATTCGATCCTCTGTACGGCATAACGACAGACATAATTACAGGTTTCCCCGGGGAAACAGAAGACGATTTTATGTCAAGCATTTCTCTGGCTCAGAAAGTCGGCTATCTGCATGTTCACAGCTTCCCGTACAGCCGCAGATTATATACTCCTGCTGCAGATATGGACGGCCAGATTGCGCCTCCGGTTAAGAAGGAACGCAATAAGCGCTTAATTGCAGCTGCTGAAATCGTGTCCGAAAAGTTCAGAAAATCCATGGTTGGGTCAACGCAGAAGGTTCTTGCGGAAGAACAGATCGAGACCCCTGAAGGAATGCTCTGGAGAGGCCACGCAGATAATTTCTGTATGGTATATTTCGCAGATTGCGGTAAAATAGAAAATGAATTTGTGAATATAAAAATCGACCGGGTATTCCAAGACGGAGTCCTGGGCAGAAAGGAGTAATACATGTCTGACTGTCTGTTCTGCAAAATTGTAGAAGGCGAAATTCCTTCCAGCAAAGTTTACGAAGACGATCTTATCCTTGCATTCAACGACGTAGCACCCCAGGCTCCTGTACATTGCCTTATCGTTCCCAAGAAGCACATGGATTCTTTAGACGATACATGCGAAGAAGACGGAGCAGTGCTCGCGCACATCATGCTCAAGATTAAGGATATCGCAGCTTCTCTCGGCCTGGAAAACGGCTACAGAGTTGTAATCAACACAGGTGAAGACGGAATGCAGTCCGTTAAGCATCTGCACGTACATATCCTCGGAAAGAGAAAGATGTCCTGGCCGCCGGGCTGATTCGGCTTAGCCTGTAAAAAAGTGGTTATTTCTTGAAATTTTTAGTTGCATTGGAAAAAATGCGTGCTATAATATTGTTTGTTGATTTACTAAGAGCGAGGAGGTGAACAAAGTTATGGCACAGGTAGTAGTAAGAGAAGGCGAAAATCTGGAAAGCGCTCTTAAGAGATTCAAGCGTTCTTGCGCCAGAGACGGCGTTATGTCCGAACTCCGTAAGAGAGAACATTACGAAAAGCCCAGCGTAAAGCGTAAGAAGAAGTCCGAAGCTGCACGCAAGAAGGCAAACAAGAGATACTAATCAGAAAATCAAAGGCCGAAGCAAATTGCTTCGGCTTTTTTCTTTTCAAAGTACCTGCTTTTATGATAATATATACTATCAAAGTATACGGAGGACTCTATTTGAGCGAAATTAAACTTAAGCAGGAGCTTTACACTGATCCCGAACTGGTCTTCGGAACACTGGACTCCAACCTTAAAGCAATCGAAAAAGACTGCGGCGTAGACATAGTCTGCCGCGGAGACGACATTATTATCAACGGCGACGAAGCTGAAAGAGCAGCTTCTGTAATCGGCGAGATGTTCACCGTTGCAGGCAGCGGCCAGCCTTTGGACGAACAGAAGGTTAACTACATTCTGGAACTCTCCAAAGACGGTATTTCCTATACTCAGAGCAGCATCGCAAAGGACGTGGTCTGCTTCACCCACAAGGGAAAGCCTTTAAAGGCCAAGACATTGGGTCAGAAGCAGTATGTGGATGCAGTTAAGAAAAACGACATCGTTTTCGGTATAGGCCCCGCAGGTACAGGTAAATCTTACCTGGCAGTCGCAATGGCAATCAATGCGCTCAAGAACAAGGAAGTAGAGAAGATTATCCTGGCAAGACCCGCTGTAGAAGCAGGCGAACGCCTTGGCTTCCTTCCCGGCGATCTGCAGGAAAAGGTAGATCCGTACTTAAGACCTCTCTACGACGCACTTTACGATATTCTGGGCAGAGACGCAGCTTTAAGGCTCAAGGAAAAGGAAACCATCGAAGTAGTTCCTCTGGCCTACATGAGAGGCCGCACTCTGGACAACAGCTTCATTATTCTGGACGAAGCGCAGAACGCAACAAAAGAGCAGATGAAGATGTTCCTTACGCGTATGGGCTTTGGCAGCAAGGTTATCGTAACCGGCGACGTTACGCAGGTAGACCTTCCCAGAGGCAAGCGCTCCGGTCTGGTTGACGCAATGTACATCCTTAAAGGCGTGGACGGCATTGCATTCTGTCAGCTCACAGACAGCGACGTTGTAAGACATCCTCTCGTACGCAGAATCGTAAACGCATACGACAGATATATCCAGAAACACCCCGAATGGAGTGACGATTAATGTTTATATATTTCGACGACGAACAGAACGTAGATAAATGGACTTCTGAAACCATGTACGCAGCCGCTAAGGCCTGCGCAGCAGAGGAGGAACTGGAAGACGAAAAGCTTACCATTTCCGTATCCTTTGTAGACGGCGAAGAAATCCGCACCCTCAACCGCGAGTACAGGGGAGTTGATTCGGTCACAGACGTGCTGAGCTTTCCACAGTTCGCAGAAGACGAAGACCTGGAAGACTGGGACGAAATCTCCCTGGGCGACGTGGTTCTCTGCAAGGACAGAGCGAGAGAACAGGCTGAAGAATTCGGTCACAGCTACGAAAGAGAGCTTATTTATCTCTTCGTGCACAGCTGTTTCCACCTGCTCGGCTACGACCACGAGGAAGAGGAAGACAAAAAAGTTATGCGAGAAAAAGAGGAAAAGGTAATGAGTGTCCTTGGCCTCGGGAGGTAAATATATGACAGATGCAGAATTATTCCGCATTTCTGTGGAAGCTGCAAAAAACGCTTACGCACCCTACAGCAATTTCCATGTAGGAGCTGCTCTGCTGGCTAAGGACGGCAGGGTGTTCACCGGGTGCAACATCGAAAATTCTTCTTTCGGCGCAACGATCTGCGCAGAGAGAACCGCTATGAGCAAGGCAATTTCCGAAGGATGCCGCGAATTCGTATCCATTGCGATTTCCGGAAACGGAGGAACAAGCTGGCCCTGCGGCATCTGCAGACAATTCATGTTTGAATTTGCAGACGACTTAAGGATTATCAGCGGAGAAAACGAAAACGAGCTTAAAGTATACGACATAAAGGAACTCCTTTTGGAGGGATTCAGACTATGAAAAGCGGATTTATAGGCATTATCGGCAGACCCAATGTAGGAAAATCTACGCTGCTGAACTCAATTCTGGGCGAAAAGATTGCGATCACAACCGAAAAGCCCCAGACAACAAGAAATACTATCAGAGGCATTTACACTCACATGGACGAGGATAACGAACCGGACTGCCAGATGATTTTCATCGACACCCCGGGTATCCACAAGCCCAAGAACAAGCTGGGATCCTTCATGACGGATTCCGCTGTAAATACTCTTAAGGAAGTAGACGTAATCCTGTTCCTTATCGATTCCGAATACGAAGGAGACGGCAGCGGCGACGCTTATATTCTGGACATTTTAAGCCAGAACCACACTCCGAAGGTACTCGTTATCAATAAGATCGACAAGATCGACCCGGAAACATTCCAGAGAATCTACAACCACTACGAAAACCTTGGCGTTTTCGACGCAATCGTAGGAACAAATGCGAAGAGCGGCCAGAATGTGGACGAACTCCTGGAAATCCTGGAAGACCTTATGGCAGAAGGCCCCATGTTCTTCCCGCCCGAAATGATTACAGACAACCCGGAAAGATTCCTGGTTTCCGAAATCATCAGAGAAAAGGCTCTGCTCTACCTGAACGACGAAGTTCCCCACGGTGTTGCAGTTGAAATCGAAAAGTACGAAGAACTGCCCGGAATCAACAACATTTCCGCAGTTATTTACTGCGAAAAGGATTCCCACAAGGGTATTATCATCGGACAGGGCGGCAAGAAGCTCAAGGGCATCGGCAAGTCTGCAAGGATCGAAGCAGAAGCTCTTCTCGGAACAAAGGTTTACCTGGAACTGTTCGTAAAGGTTAAGAAGAACTGGCGCCAGAGCGACGTAATGCTGGGCAACTTCGGTTACGTGGCATCCTGGAAGACAGACCTGCACAGATAATCCATGATTACGGATTCCGAAGCTCTTGTCCTCCGGCAAATAAAGACGGCCGGCGGCAGGAGAATGATCGTTCTTCTCACAAAAAAATACGGTAAAATAAGTGCCGGAACCTCCATAAGCGAAGGCGGAAAGAACAAGACTGCTCTTGCTTTAAGGCCTTTCACTTACGGCAGATACGAGCTTTTTAAGGCCCGCGACACTTATAATATAAACGGAGCGGAGACGCTCCAGAGCTTCTTTGCAATAGGGGAAGATGTGGACAAATACATGGCTGCATCTTATGTGCTGGAGCTCACGGATAAAATGGCACCGGAAGACCAGCCGCAGCCAGCGCTGCTAAACCTGGTTAAGGACTTTTTATCCATGCTGAACACCAGAAAGCAGGCCTACGGCACGCTGGTAATTGGTTTTCAGCTCAAGGCTCTGCAGCTTGCCGGGTGTGCACCTCAGATTGGCGCCTGTATAAGCTGCGGAAGCACAGAGAAACTGAGTTATTTCTCCGTAAAAGACGGAGGCTGCCTCTGCGAAAACTGCAAACTGGGCGATGACCCAATGGTTTTCGCCTTAACGCCGGACATGATGTCCGCCATGAAATACATTCAGGCTCATCCGCTCCGTGCACTGGAGGGCATTGGCCTCAACGAAGATGCGGAAAAAAGGCTCAGAAGGCTTATGAAAGCCTGCATTTCTTATCATTTGGGTATAAACAATCTGAAAAGCGAAGCACTGTTAATTTAATCGGCTGAAGCCGGGAAGGGGAAACTATGGAAATCACACTGGAAAAGATTGAACTCGTTAAAGATAGAACTGGTGTCGGCTACAAGGAAGCTAAAGATGCCCTCGAAAAGGCCAACGGCAGCGTTGTAGATGCTATTATCCTCATCGAAGACTGCATCGACGAATCCACAAAGGAAACAGAAACAAAGACAGTTGCCATTATCGACCAGATTAAGGATGCTGTTCGCAAGGGCAACGTTACAAAAATTACAATCAGCAAGGACGGAGAAACAGTTCTCAACCTGCCTGTAAACATCGGTATCGTAGGAACTCTTCTGTTCCCCTGGGCTATTGTTGCAGCAACTGTTGCAGCTCTGGGTACAAAGTGCACTATTGAGCTCACAAAGGAAGACGGCGATGTTATCGACGTATCCGCTAAGGCTCAGGGCGCTTTCGAAACAGTTAAGGACAAGTCCGGCGTTCTCTACGACGAAGTAAAGGACAAGGGCGGCGACATTTTCGAAGCAGCTAAGGATAAGGGCGGCGATTTCTTCGAAGCTGCAAAGGACAAGGGAGGAGATCTCTTCGAAGCAGCTAAGGGCAAGGGCGGAGAAATGCTCGAAAAGGCCAAGGAAACAAGAGAACACAAGGCTGCAGAAGCAGAAGTTATCATTAACGAAAATGACTTCGACCTTTCCGATCTGGATTTAGACGGAATGGAAGAAGATAATATTTTTTAATAAACAACAATAGGAGCGAAAAGAAAATGAACAAAGAACTGTCAATGGAACAGATCGTAGCATTATGCAAAAACCGCGGATTCCTTTTCCCCGGTTCTGAAATTTACGGCGGACTCGCCAATTCCTGGGACTACGGCCCCTTAGGCGTTGAATTCAAGAACAACGTTAAGAAGGCATGGTGGAAGAAGTTCGTACAGGAATCTCCCTACAACGTAGGCCTTGATGCTGCTATTCTGATGAACCCCATGACATGGGTTGCTTCCGGCCACGTAGGCGGTTTCTCTGACCCCTTAATGGACTGCAAGGAATGCCACGCAAGACACAGAGCAGACAAGCTTATCGAAGAATTCGCAAAGGAAAACGGCATTGAGCTCACAAGCAGCGTTGACGGCTGGTCCAACGAACAGATGGAAACATGGATCGCTGACCACAACGTACCTTGCCCCGACTGCGGAAAGACAAACTTTACAGGCATCCGTCAGTTCAACCTGATGTTCAAGACATTCCAGGGCGTAACAGAAGACAGCAAGGCTGAACTCTATCTGAGACCCGAAACAGCTCAGGGTATCTTTGTTAACTTCAAGAACGTTCAGAGAACAAGCCGCAAGAAGGTACCTTTCGGTATCTGCCAGATCGGTAAGTCCTTCAGAAACGAAATTACTCCGGGTAACTTCATCTTCCGTATCCGCGAATTCGAACAGATGGAACTCGAATTCTTCTGCCAGCCCGGCACAGACCTCGAATGGTTCGCATACTGGAAGGAATACTGCAGAAAGTTCCTCGAAAGCCTGAACATGAACATGGACAAGCTGAGACTCCGTGACCACGACAAGGACGAACTTTCCTTCTACAGCAGAGCTACAACAGACTTCGAATATCTGTTCCCCTTCGGCTGGGGCGAACTCTGGGGCATTGCAGACCGTACAGACTACGACCTTGGACGCCACCAGGAAACATCCGGCCAGAACATGGAATACATCGATCCCGTTACAAACGAACGCTATCTGCCTTATGTAATTGAACCTTCCCTCGGTGCAGACAGAGTTGCTCTCGCATTCCTCTGCGACGCTTACGAAGAAGAAGACCTGTCCAAGGACGGCAAGACAGACAGCAGAACAGTTATGCACTTCCACCCGTTCCTGGCTCCCTTCAAAGCTGCAGTTCTGCCTCTCTCCAAGAAGCTGGCTGAACCCGCAACAAAGATCTATCAGGATCTGGCTAAGTACTTCAACGTTGACTACGACCAGTCCGGCTCCATCGGTAAGCTGTACAGACGTCAGGATGAAATCGGTACACCGTACTGCATTACAGTTGACTTCGACACAGAAACAGACGGCTGCGTAACAGTAAGAGACAGAGACACTATGGAACAGGTAAGAATGCCCATCAGCGAACTCAAGTCCTTCATCGAAAAGTCCCTGGAATTCTAATATTTCAAGCATTAAGACCCCTTCGGGGGTCTTTTTTGTTGCTCTTTTGCCTTGCTTTGGGGACGGGTACACTTCATCGCTTTAAAGTGCTAAAGTGCTAAAGGGGGACGGGGGTGCTTTAGCCTGCTAAAGTGCTAAAGCGTACCCGTCCCCATTTGTAAACTATACGTGAGGCCAATATGGGTGAATAATATAGGTGGTTTACAGATTATGGTAATTGTATGAACAAATTGAAACTTGGAATTGCGCTCAGCGATAAGCTGCACGAAGAAGCGCTGGCAAAGCAGATAGCAAAGAATTATAGGTTAGTAGAAATGTTTGTGGGTGAAAATCAGGAAAAAACGGATTACTGCATTACGGATAAGGATGTGGAAAATCCGATGCCTGTCAGCGAGCTTATGGAGAGAATTATTCTGGAATGCGGCGGAAAAAGCGGATTCCATGCAGGTGCAAATAATAATCTGTTTACGGGTTTTACTGCCGGCTGCGGCGGCTGCGGAGTTACTTCTGCAGCGAAGCTTTATCTGCGCGTTCTGGAAATGTCCGGGAGAAGCGGTGTTTTAGTATCCTTTAATGCTTACGATAATGGTAAAAGAAACAGCTTAACGGATTTAAATCTGGAAGAACTGGCGGACTTTTTAGGAGAGCTTGCCGGGCGGGAAGACGTGGACGAAATTATTCTGGACGTTCCATGCGGCTTTAAATACCGAAAAGAAGTCCTTAACATGTGCGAAAGGCAGATAGTCGTCTACAGCTGGCAGGATTCCAGGAAAGCTTATTCGGATGCTGCGCTGGCAGAACTTAAGCTTATAAGCGAATTAGTGCCCGAGCCGGGCAGCATTTACGAATTTAAGCCGCTTAAAGACGAGGAAAGCTTTATGGGCAAAGAACCGGATCTGCTGGGCCAGCTGGGCTGTGAGGTGAGAGAGTTTGCGGAGAAACTGGGAGTTTAATATGCCGGATGTAAGTGTATATAAGATAGCTGAAAAAGTCCGCGGGCGAATGGCCCTTTACGGAGCATCTCTGGGTGACGAAGACATTAAGAACATGTGCGCGGAAGCTG
>JAKSSQ010000030.1 GCA_024403005.1 Clostridia bacterium
TCTGCTAAAGCGCTAAAGCACCCCCGTCCCCCTTTAGCGTGCTAAAGCGCTAAAGCGTCGGATTTTTTACAAAATTTCACAGTTTCTGCTTACATGGGAACACAAAATGGGATTATAATATATTTTTAAGAAAGTTAGATTTGTCAGACACATTAAACCTGATTACCCGCAATATTCTGAAAAGAGGCGTTTTTTTGATTAGAAACAATTCCCTGTTTAAAAAGATTATAGGTTTCGCAGCATCCGTGTCCATAGTTTTATCCATGGTTTCACCCTGCTTTGCTGCAGGCAGCTATCAAATGAACGAAACTCCGGCAGACTATCGACTTTACACCGAGGAATTTGTCGACGGTACGACTGCAGGCATCGAAAGACGAAACAGCATTATGTGCTACCTTAAGGAAGGCGAATATGCCTATTTCGGCAGCAGTATGTATAACAGCCAGCTGGATATAAACTTCGAAAACAAAAACGCAGATAACCATATGGACATTTCTGTAAAAGATCCTGCCGGCAATATAACTAAGTATGACGTAATTCAAAATGGTGAAGGCCATATCAAGAACCCTGCTCAGGAAGAAGGCGGCCCTAATTTAACCGATACTTCCGATCCATTAAAATATATCCCGCTTTCATTTGTAGCAGCTAAAACTGGTACATATACTTTCACATTCTACTCTAAGACCGGTAAGCGCGAAAGCCCTGTCGTTAGAAAGACAACTGATGCCTGGGGCGAAAACGGAGGTACTGTTGCTGCCTGGGATATAACCGTTGCAGATAGCGAAGGAAACATTATTCCCGGACGCACCTGGGCAAATTACCTCTCCGTAATTACCGGCGGTGCGCCTAACACGTGCAGCCTCCATACTTATGTATTAACGGATGACGGCGTTATCTATAAAGTAGATCTTAATGAAATCGCTCCTAATGGCTTTGTTTTCTTTGCAAATAACCAGGGCTTTACCGATAGAGGAATAGCCCCCAAGTCCATATATCATTCGTTCTACGATACTGATACCAATACTGCTGCTATGGCCGGAATGGAAGCTGAAAATATCGCAATTCATCTGCCAAATGCGGCAGAGTCTGCAGCTGCGAAGACCTTTAAGATTTTCTTCGAAGAACCCGACGCCGATCTTCTGACGGATATTGCACCGGTTCCTTCTGAACCCAAACCCATTACAAATCTTAAATTCCACGGAATAACAGATAGTACTACCCATGAAGGTGCCGGCGGTGAATTCAGCTTTGAAACCCTTAACGCTTCTACAGCTACTCTTACTATCGATTTTAACGAGGCTATTAGTAGCGCAGGTATCAGTGGCTATACAGGCAGCGGCATTGTTGAAATTACAGGAGCTGTAACAGACGGGCCCAATGTGTTCTACTGGGATGGTAAAGATACCACAGGTGAAACTATCCCTGCAGGAACTTTTGATATGGATAAAATTAAAATTTCCGCTGAACCAAAGCAGGGCGAAATACACTTCCCCCTGCTGGACGTGGAAGGTATGTACGGAGGTCTTACCATCGAGCGTATAAACGGCGGAAACCTTATAAAAGATCTGGACAATCCTGACTGCAACGCTTACGATCTTTACTACAACAATAACCCACTCGTATACGGCACCATCGAAGGCGCAGGCCACACTCCTGTGCCATCCGGAATCCACTACCTGCTAAGCGATGGAACAAAACAGAGTAAGATTACACAGCCGCAGTACTTCGATACAAGCAGTCCCGAGACAATTTCAACTCTCAAAGCCGAAGGTCATATACCGGTAAATTCCAAAAAGGTTTCTATGAAGTTTACCGGCGATCTCGAAACCAACAAATACAACGGCGGCGGAAACGCTGCAGGCATTGACATCTGGACTTATTTTACTGCTGTAGACAGCACAGTAAGCGAAAAGCCCATGAAAGACGTCATCGATGGTGAAGCGCCTACCATGACTATCCTGCCCGCAACCTCGGATTTGGGTTCTATTTCCGGTTTGGTTTTCTACGACAGCAACAACAATCAGTCGTATAACCTGAACGACCAGGATACAGTGCTTCCCGGCATTAAGGTTCAGCTTTACAAATCTTCTGATAAAGGCAATGTATTTGAAAGAGAAGAAACTGTAAGCGGCACATCCATTAAAATTACTTACGAAACTACTACAGATATTTACGGAACGTATCACTTTACAGGAGTTCCTGCAGGGCAATACATAGTAAAAACCGTTCCCGGCGGATATAAATGCACTACAGGGAATGATTACAGCAGTCCCGAAAATAGTGATAAACCGCCTTTGACTGTAACAGCAGGAAAGGAAACAAGGAACAGTGATATCGGCTATGTAACGACTGATGAAAGTCCCGTTACTTATACTTTTAGAAAAGTCTGGGGATCCAGCAATCCTCTCAGTTCTGTTTGGGTCAAGCTCTATACCGTAGACAAAAACGGAGAGATTAAACCTTACCGTCTTGATCCGGAAATGGAAGAACTTAACGATTCCAATAACTGGAGCTATACTTTTACAGGCCTTTCAAGAAATCAGAAGTATTTTGTAGAAGAATATTACAAAAACGGCAGCAATCCGGTTCTCATCGGCAGGAGCCCTGTTTTCTGCGCCAACGATTTCTATTGGGGAAGCACCGCAGTTTACAAGCAGGATGTCTCTTCTGATGCAGAAAAGAAGGAAAATATGGCATCCAACGCAAGGGTGTATAACCTTCGCTTCGGCATGTTTACGGTGGACCGCTGTAATTATGTAGTTACCCTGAACAATCAGCAGACTTACGACAGCAAGGAATATTACCTTCGCCTTGGCGAAGAGCAGTCGTTAAACGACTTCCTTTCCATTACAGGAACGCGTACAAATAACGTTGAATCGATCGACCCGGCAAAGCTTACAATTGTTCCTGCATCCGGTTCGGAAAGCTTAAATTATGAAGTGGATCCGGATAATAACAGGAATCTGCTCTGGACTCCTTCCGGTTCGACGGGTACAAAAAAATACAAAGTAACTTACGATGATGTAAAGTTTGAACTTACGGTGCATGTTTACAACGGCACTGCAGATTCTTATACCCTTTCGGGAAGGGAAATAATCGACGGAATTACTTCCGGTGCGGCGGTTGTACTTCAGGGAAGCGGAAAGAATCTTCTGCTGGAAAACGATGTTTACAGACTTTCTTCTGCAGCGGACTGCTCCGCCCAGATCGCAGGAATAGCCTATGCTGGCAGCGAAGAAGCTGCGACTCCTTCTGCCCTTGAATACCAGACTGCAGTTCCCGTTGATAATTCGGGAAATCCGACCGGTGAGACTTTTACTGTATCTGCAAAAGGTGAAAGCGGAACGCTTACATTAATTCAGAAAAAGACCTCCGGCTTCTCTTCCGGCGACGATACGGCAGATTATGCAGAAGTAAGCTACCTTCCCGGAAGCACAAATCCTTCTGGCAGCAAGGAAGTTTACTACTATAAGCTTATAGTCCGCAGCCCCCAGGCCAAGGGTATAGGCTTTGGTAAGAACGGTGAAAGCCTGGATACTTCCAGGGGAATCGTTCTTTACGTGCCGGTAACCATCAACTATCAGTTCCCGTACACCGTAAGCTACAATACAAAGGGCCACGGTACAACTCCTGCAAGTGAGATGGTTCCATGGGGCGAAAAGGCTACTGAGCCCGCTGACCCAACGGAAACCGGCTATACTTTCGGAGGCTGGTTCGAAGCTTCTGACTGCAGCGGAAGTCCCTTCAATTTCAATTCCACACTTACAGAAAATAAGATCCTCTACGCAAAATGGATACTAAATACTTATACAGTAACCTTTGATGTAAACGGCGGAACTCCTGTTGTTGAAAAAAAAGTAATCGCTCATGGCCAGAAACTTACCGAACCTTCTGTAAGCAGAACTGGCTACAATCTTGCCGGCTGGGATATGTCCGGCGGCGGCAAATGGGATTTCTCCGCTCCTGTTACAGGTGCCTTAAGCCTTAAAGCTAAATGGGAACCGAAGAGCGGCATAAGCTATAACGTTAAGCACTACAAAGAAAGTCTGGAAGGCGGTTACGTTCTTGCGGATACGGTTGAACACACGGGAACAACGGAAGAGGTTGTAAGCTACACAGCTGAAACCTATCCCGGTTTTACTCTGGATCTGAGCAATCGTAATACCGTGTCTTCCGGCGCTGTAAAGGGCGACGGCAGTCTCGTGCTGAGCCTGTACTATACAAGAGACAGCTATAACGTTAATTACAGCTACACGGATAATGTTTCCGGAGCACCTGCAGTTGGGTCACAGACCTTTAAGTACGAAGAAGATGCAGTTCTTGCAGCAGACCCTGTTCTTCCCGGATATACCTTTAACGGCTGGACTACCGGCGATGTTTCTACATCCGGCGGTGCGTTTAAGATGCCTGCAAAGGATGTTAACGTTAAGGGAAGCTGGACTATAAACACTTACACCGTAACCTGGAAGAACGACGACGGAACAACCATCGACGCTGTAACTTATAAATATGGCGAGACACCGAGCCATGCTAATCCGAGCAAGCCGTCAACTGTTCAGTATACGTATAATTTCAGCGGCTGGACCCCGGAAATTGCTCCGGTTACAGCAGCTGCTGTATACACAGCTCAATACACACCCGTAGTAAATCAGTATGCCGTTGTGTTCAATACTCAGGGTAAATGCAGCAATCCTGCGACTCAGTCTGTAAACTACGGAGCAAAGGCAAGCGCTCCTGCTGCACCTTCTTCCACAGGCTGGACATTTAAGGGCTGGTACGCAAACGAAGACTGCACAGGCGATGCATACAACTTTACTGCGTCTGTAACAGGCAATATAACCCTCTATGCAAAGTGGGAAGTTGCAGAATACACCATAACCTGGCTGGATTGCGACAATGAAACGGTTCTTGCTACAAGCACGGTAAGACATGGCGATGTTCCGGTTTATCCCTATGCAGCACCGACTCGTCCTTCCGACGCTGCAAAGACTTATGCCTTCTCCACCTGGAGTCCTGCTCTTAAGGAAGCCTACAAAGATGCATCTTATACCGCTCTTTATACCGATTCTGACAGAGCATACACGGTAACCTGGAAAAACGAAAACGGAAGCATTTTCACAACGACAAGCGCTTTATACAACTCTATTCCAAGCTGCACCGGCACACCTGAAAAGGCTGAAGATCTGACAAATACTTACGTATTTAAGGATTGGGTACCCACTGTTTCAGCGGTAAGAGGCGATACATTCTACACTGCATCCTTTACAGTAATTCCCAAGAAATACGGTATTAATTTCGTCGATGAAAAAGGCAATCTGCTCTACAGTACTGCCTGCGCAATCGGTGTAACACCTTATTACGCCGGCGAAACTCCTGTAAAGGAAGCAAATGCTCAGTACAGCTATGAATTCGACCACTGGAGTCCGGCAATTGGTCCGGTTACAGGGTCTGCCGTAACTTATACTACTGTATTCAGAGAAATCACAAATGAATATACCATTACCTGGAAGGGCGGAGACATTGCCGATAATGCTGTAACGAAACCCTATGGTACTCCCATTGAACCCCCTGCAGGATTTACTCCGGTAAAGACCGGCAATGCGGAATTTTCTTATGAATTTACCGGCTGGAATCCGCAGATCCGCGAAACTTCCATATTTACACACGATGCGGAATACGAACCTGTATTCAAAGAGATAAGGAATAAGTACTCCGTAACCTGGAAGAATTAAGAGGACAACGGTCGTGTGGCAGACGAGAGCGTTTCGTGGGGGGAGATGCCTCAGTATGAAGGCGCTGTTCCTGCAAAGCCCGCCAGCGGCACGCATAACTATACGTTCACCGGCTGGAGCCCGGTTGTTTCTGCAGTAACAGGAGACGCTGTCTATACGGCAGTCTTCAGCGAAAATCCCAACTCGTTTACTATTACCTGGCAGGGCGGCGATGCAGCTCCTCTTACGGTTACCGCAAATTATGGCGATCCTGTAACTGTTCCCGATGGATTTACACCTGTAAAGAACAGAACTGCAGAGTTCAGCTATGTATTCACCGGCTGGAGCCCCGAAGTTAACGGATCCTCCATCGTTACCGGCGATGCAAGTTATGCACCGGTATTCGATGCGATAAGAAACAAATACTCCGTAACCTGGAAGAATTACGACGGCAGCGTTCTGGAGACAGACGAAAACGTTCCGTACGGAGACATGCCACAGTACGACGGCGCAGAGCCCGAAAAGCCCGAAGACGATACGTATAACTATGTATTCACCGGCTGGAGTCCGGATGTCTCTGCAGTAACCGGAAACGCTGTTTACACTGCAGTATTTACGGACGAGGAAAAACCGGCACCTAACAAGCCGCATAAGCCACACAAGCCTAAGCCGGTGGATCCTGCGCCGACAGACCCTTCAGGTTCCGATCCGGTAAGCTCCGGCGTTTCCAGATACCTTAACGCGGAAGACCACTTCGGCTACATTGCCGGATACACAGACGGCACTGTCCGTCCTGAAAGCAAGATTACCCGCGCAGAAACTGCGGCTCTGTTCTGCAGCCTGCTGCTGGATAAAAAGCCCGGCGAAGTTAACCCCTTCTCCGACATTTCTGCAGATGCGTGGTACTCAAATTACGTGCTCACTCTGCACAATATCGGCGCAATAAGCGGCTATACCGACGGTACTTACAGACCGAATAACCAGATTACCAGAGCTGAGTTTACAGCTATTGCAGTAAGCTTTGCACACGCGGTGGACGAGGAAGCCGGCTTCCCGGACGTTCCTTCCAGCCACTGGGCAGAACCTTACATTAACTCTGCAGCCCACTATGGTTGGGTCACAGGTTATCCCGACGGTACATTCCGCCCCGGTGACACAATCACCAGAGCAGAGGCCATAACCATCATCAACGGAATGCTGGACAGAAGAGCAGACGTGGATTACGTTCACGAAAACGTCCATAAGCTTAAGACTTTCAGCGACCTTAAGGAAACGGCCTGGTATTACCACGGCATTATGGAAGCCGCAAACACCCACGACCACACTAAGGAACACATCGAAATCTGGCACGACTAATTAAAAAAGACTGAACCAATTGGTTCAGTCTTTTTTATTATTGCTTTGTAGGCTTTTCGATTATTCTTCCTTAGCTTCTTCCTTTTCTGCAGCCTCAGCAGCTTCCTTAGCAGCAGCTTCTGCTGCTTCCTTTGCTGCGATAATTGCATCCATGTCCATGGTTGCGCGGTCTGCGAAAGCTCTGTTGATGGAGCTTATGATAGCCATGAGCGGTGCAAGGTAAATGTTGCTGCTTGTGCCTACGCCCCAGTACCTTTCGTTTGTAATCTGGTCTTCCAGCAGGATGTATGTAACGCCGATGGAGTCGGAACCGTTGGAAATAGCGTGAGACTTGTAGTCCAGGAATGTGAACTTAGCCATGTCAAAGCCCTTGATGGCGTTGAAGAATGCGTCGATAGGACCGTTACCGATGCCTTCAACATCTTCTGTTTCATCCAGGTAGTTGATAGTACCCTTGAAGCGTACGACCAGTCTTCCTTCGGAGTTGAGCATTTCCTTGAAGGAATGTGCAGCCAGGCTGTAGGGGCCTTCCTGCTCCAGGTATTCTCTCTTGAAGAGTTCCATGATGTCATCGGGAGAGATTTCCTTGCCTACGCGGTCTGTTTCCTTCTGAACAACTGCACCGAATTCGGGGTGCATGGCCTTGGGAAGATCGTATCCGAAGTAGTGTTCCATAACGTAAGCTGTGCCGCCCTTGCCGGACTGGGAGTTGATGCGGATGATGGGTTCATACTCTCTGCCTACGTCTGCCGGGTCGATGGGCAGATAGGGGATTTCCCAGTAGGGAGAGTTGGAAGACTTCATGTAGTGAACACCCTTGTTTATAGCATCCTGGTGGCTTCCGGAGAAAGCTGTGAATACCAGCTTGCCTGCGTACGGCTGTCTGTCGCCTACGGGCATCTTTGTGCAGCGTTCGTACATGTCCTTAATTGCGTTGATGTCGGAGAAATCCAGCTTGGGGTCAACGCCCTGAGTGTACATGTTCATGGCCAGTGTAACCATGTCTACGTTGCCTGTACGTTCGCCGTTGCCGAAGAGTGTGGCTTCTACGCGTTCTGCGCCTGCCAGCAGGCCCATTTCTGTTGTAGCTACGCCGCAGCCTCTGTCGTTGTGAGGGTGCAGGGAGATGATTGCGCAGTCTCTGGAAGGCAGAGTTCTGCAGAAGTATTCCAGCATGTCTGCAAACTGGTTGGGCATGCAGTTTTCAACGGTTGTGGGCAGGTTGAGGATGATTTTCTTTTCCGGTGTTGCGTGGATGTGTTCGATAACTGCCTGGCAGATTTCAGCTGCGTAGTCCATTTCCGTACCCATGAAGGATTCGGGAGAGTATTCGTAGCGCAGGTTCATGCCGTCTGCAATGGCAGATGCGGACATTTCGTAAATCAGGTCTGCTGCGTCTGTTGCAATCTTTGTGATCCCATCCATGTCCATGCCGAATACAACTTTTCTCTGCAGTGTGGATGTGGAGTTGTAGAAGTGCAGAATTACGTTCTTTGCACCCTTAATGGCTTCGAAAGTTTTGCGGATGAGGTGTTCTCTTGCCTGAACCAGTACCTGGATTGTTACATCGTCGGGAATGTGGCCGCCTTCGATAAGTTCTCTGCAGATTTCGTAGTCTGTGTCGCTGGCGGAGGGGAAGCCGATTTCGATTTCCTTAACGCCGATGTCCACGAGTGTGTGGAAGTATTCCAGCTTTTCCTGCATGTTCATGGGGTCGATAAGAGCCTGGTTACCGTCTCTTAAGTCTACGGAGCACCATACGGGAGCTTCTGTGATTACCTTTTCCGGCCATGTTCTGCCTTCGATGGGCTGGGGCTGGAAGGGGATGTATTTTTTATAACCTTCGTACATTACTATATGTCCTCCTCTGTTAATGACATACAATTGATATGGTCCCTAAGTTCGGGGAAAAATAAAAGCCCCCGACTTTTTACAGTCAGGGGCGTTAAAATCTTACGCGGTACCACCCTGGTTCAGCTGCCGGTTACCCATGCAGCCCTCCGACCTCTATCAAGGTCTTTGCTTATTACGGAGCGACCCGTTCTGCCTTACTAAAGCTTCGGACAGACAGCTCGGGGAGGAGTTATACATAAAGGATTCCTGCCGGCTCGCAGCGACCGCCGGTTCTCTGGGAGGATACGTCCCTTATCTTTTTTCCCGTCTTTGCCTTTCGGTAAGAACTATTGTAATGAACCAATAAGCATTTGTCAATATTTATGTTAAAACACTAAAAAAGAAAAATATTTTTTGGAATATTAAATAGACAATTGGCATTTACCCAAAGTTGTGGTATTATATATAAAATTTATCTTTAAGGGCGATACAGAGATATCGACAAGATTGTATATCAGGAAACTATGGTGCAGTCTGGCTGCACTGGATTGTTTTGCATGACACCAAGCCTTGCCGATACCGGTAAGGCTTGTTTTTATTAGGAGTATCCTTATATGACCAAGAAGGCAGACAACCTCACAATTTTCAGAATGGAAGCGCTGGAGTCTTTCTCTCCCTGTGTGGAAGAAGTGTCCCTTCCTTCCGATGGTAATTTTGTCGTCTTTCCCGGCTTCTGCGACGTGCATGTGCACCTTCGTGAGCCGGGTTTTTCTTATAAAGAAACCATGAAGAGCGGAACCCTCGCATCGGCTCACGGCGGATTCACGGCAGTCTGCCCCATGCCGAACCTTAAGCCGGTTCCCGACAGCGCAGAAAACTTAAAAGTTCAGCTGGACATTATCGAAAAGGATGCGTGCATTCACGTTTATCCCTACGGAGCTTTAACAGTAGGCGAACAGGGCGAAGTTCCTGCAGACCTGGAGGCCATGGCTAAAGATGCCATCGCGTTCTCCGACGACGGCAAGGGAATCCAGTCCGAAGAGATGATGCGCAGCTTAATGCTCAAGGCAAAGGCTCTGGGCAAGATGGTAGTTGCACACTGCGAAGTAAACGACCTGCTCCACGGCGGCTACATCCACGACGGCGAATATGCTAAGGCCCATGGCCACAGAGGAATCTGCAGCGAAAGCGAATGGGCTCAGATCGAAAGAGACTGCAGACTTGCAGAAGAAACAGGCTGCGCTTACCACGTATGCCACATTTCTACTAAAGAGAGCGTGGATATTATAAGAAAGGCTAAGGCCCGCGGGGTCAACGGAACCTGCGAAACAGGCCCTCACTACCTGATAATGGACGACAGCATGCTCGAGGAAGACGGAAAGTTCAAGATGAACCCGCCCATCCGTTCCAAAGAAGATAAGGAAGCTCTGCTGGAAGGCCTGCTGGACGGCACTATAGACATAGTCGCAACGGACCACGCGCCCCACAGCGAAGAGGAGAAGTCCAGAGGCCTGGAAAAGAGCGCCTTCGGAATTACAGGCATCGAAACCTGCTTCCCCTTAATGTACACCCATTTGGTCAAGCCCGGAGTTATAAGCCTGGAAAAGCTTATAGAACTCATCGCGGTGAACCCGAGAAAGCGCTTCGGAATTCCCCTGGAAAACGGAGACTACACCATCTGGGATCTGGAAAAGAAGATAAAGGTAACGAAGGAATGGTTCCTTTCCGAAGGAAAAGCTTCGCCCTTTGAAAATAAAGAACTTTATGGCTGCTGTGTAAAGACAGTTTGCGGCAGCAAAGCAGTATATAGCTTGGAGGTATAACAATGGCTAAGAGAACAGACATCAAAAAAGTACTTATCATCGGTTCCGGTCCTATCGTAATCGGACAGGCTGCAGAATTCGACTATGCAGGAACACAGGCCTGCCTGGCTCTGAAGGAAGAAGGATACGAAGTTATCCTCTGCAACTCCAACCCCGCAACTATCATGACAGACACATCCATCGCAGACAAAGTCTACATGGAACCCCTTACACTGGAATACATCGCAAAGATCCTTCGCCACGAAAGACCCGACGCAATCATCCCCGGCATCGGCGGACAGACAGGCCTCAACATGTGCATGCAGCTGGAAAGGAAGGGCATTCTTAAGGAATGCGGCGTAGAACTCTGCGGCACAAGCAGTCTTTCCATCGAAAGAGCAGAAGACAGAGAACTGTTCAAGGAAATGTGCGAATCCATCGGTGAACCCGTAATTCCTTCCGAAATTACATATAACCTGGAAGAAGCTAAGGCAGCTGCAAAGAGAATCGGTTACCCCGTAGTACTGCGCCCCGCTTTCACACTGGGCGGCACAGGCGGCGGCTTCGCATATAACGAAGAAGAACTGGTAGAAACAGGTATCAACGCATTCAAGCTTTCCCCGGTTCACCAGGTACTCATCGAAAAGAGCGTTAAGGGCTACAAGGAAATCGAATTCGAGGTAATGAGAGACTCCAGCGACCACGCCATTACAATCTGCGGCATGGAAAACGTTGACCCCGTTGGCGTACACACAGGCGACTCCATCGTAGTAGCTCCCATCCTCTCCCTCAACGACCACGACCTTAAGATGCTCAACGACAGCGCTATTAAGATCATCAAGGAACTGAAGGTAGAAGGCGGCTGCAACGTACAGTTCGCACTCAACCCCAACTCCAGCGAATACTTCCTCATCGAAGTAAACCCCAGAGTTTCCAGATCTTCCGCTCTGGCTTCCAAGGCTTCCGGCTATCCCATCGCAAGAGTTACAGCTAAGATCGCCATGGGCATGCTCCTCGAAGACATCCCCGTTGCAGGCGGCACAGCTGCAATCGAACCCAGCCTGGATTACATCGTAGCTAAGTACCCCAGATTCCCCTTCGACAAGTTCACATCCGCTCCCAACACACTGGGCACACAGATGAAGGCTACAGGCGAAGTTATGGGTATCGGCGCTACTCTTGAAGAATGCATGCTGAAGTCCGTAAGATCTCTGGAAACAGGCGTTTGCCACTTCCACCTCGCTAAGTTCGACAGCTGGACAGACGAAGAACTCCTGGACTACATCGCTCAGTTCAAGGACGACAACGTATATGCAATCTTCGAACTGCTCCGCAGAGGAACTTCCATCGAAAAGCTCCACGAAGTAACAGAAATCACAGAACTCTTCCTGGAAGCTTACAAGAAGATCGTAGACATGGAAGCTGAAATCAAGAAGAACCCCGGAAACGTGGATATTCTTAAGGCAGCTAAGATTATGGGCTTCTCCGACGAATACATCGCAAGCCTGTGGGGCGTTCCCGAAACAGATATCTACTCCACAAGAAAGGCTAACGGCATCGTACCCATCTTCAAGATGGTAGATACACTCCACACAGGAAAGTACATCGCATACCTGTACTCCTCCTACACAGGAAGCAACGAAAGTATCCTTACAGACAAGGAAAAGATCGTAGTACTCGGCGCTGGCCCCATCAGAATCGGCCAGGGCGTAGAATTCGACTACTCCACAGTACACGCTGTACAGACAATCAAGAGAGCCGGCTACGAAGCTATCATCATCAACAACAACCCCGAAACAGTATCAACAGACTACACAACAGCAGACAAGCTCTACTTCGAACCGCTTACTCCGGAAGATGTAATGGCTATCATAGACTTCGAAAAGCCCGAAGGCGTCATCGCATCTCTTGGCGGACAGACAGCAATCAACCTCGCAGAGCCTCTTATGAAGCGCGGCGTTAAGATTATAGGAACTGACTGCGAAGCTATCGACAAGGCAGAAAACCGCGACAGCTTCGAAAAGCTCCTCCTTGACCTTGGAATTCCCCAGCCGCCAGGACATGCAGTTACAGACATCGAAGCAGGTGTAAGAGCTGCTGAAGAAGTCGGCTACCCCGTTCTCGTACGCCCCAGCTTTGTACTCGGCGGACGCGCAATGCAGATTGTATCCAACGAAGAACAGCTTCGCCGCTACCTCAAGACCGCTGTAGAAATCGACGAGGACAAGCCCGTACTCGTAGACAAGTACATCTTCGGTAAGGAAGTCGAAGTTGACGCAGTATGCGACGGCAGAGACGTATTCGTACCCGGAATCATGGAACTCGTTGAAAGAACAGGCGTTCACTCCGGCGACTCCATCAGCGTATATCCCTCCTTCTCCATCTCCGACAAGGTAAAGGGAATCATTCTTCAATTCGCAAAGAAGCTCGGACCTGCAATCGGTATTGTAGGACTCTATAACATCCAGTTCATCGTAGACAAGGAAGAAAACGTCTACATCATCGAG
>JAKSSQ010000031.1 GCA_024403005.1 Clostridia bacterium
GCCGGTGTAAGGGAAAGGCCCAGAGTTCTTGCGAAGTCGTTGGTGCTTCCTGCGGGAATGTATCCGAGGGGCAGGGGATTATCGCTTTCGGCAAGGCCGCTGATGATTTCGTTCAGCGTACCGTCGCCGCCGATGCATACTACCAGGTCGTAGCCGTTTTTAGCTGCATCTCTTGCCATCTGCTTGCCGTGGCCTCTTTCCAGGGTAACGGCTGTTGTTACGTTGTAGCCTGCTTTGCAGAAGGTGTGAACCACATCGAACATCGCAGATCTTGCGTGGCGTCTTCCTGCAACAGGATTGATAATAAATAATAAATTTTTCATATAACCTAAACTAAAATAGTACTCCAAAAGCAGATGTTTTTTGTTTTTTACATACCATCTGCACGCTCAATATTACTCTGTTTTTCTTGCAGACGCAAGCAGTTTAGAGTAAAATGTATTTTGTATAATTATCTGAAAAATTAAATTGGGAATTTAGAGGTTTTTTTACACTATGGACAATCAGGAGAACAAAATGACAGCACAGGCAGAGACAAAGAAGAAGGGCGGTAAACTCAAAATAGTACTGGCCCTGGTGATTATTGCATTCCTCGCTCTCGTAGCTTACAGAGCGTACGAATACTTCCAGCCCAAACAGCAGGAAGCTGCAGTAATTGTAAACGTTAAGACAGAAAAGGCAGTTAAGGAAACTATTTCCGAATCCGCACCCGTAACAGGCAGAATTCAGCCTGTAGAAGATGTAGCAATCGTTCCTCTCGCACAGGGACAGGTTACAAACGTATATGTAAAGGTCGGCGACCAGGTTAAGAAGGGCCAGACACTCTTTACTATCGACAGCTCTGCAGTTGCAGCATCCGTATCCCAGGCTAAGGCAGGTCTGGACGCAGCTGCATCCGCATATAACAGAATGCAGACTCTGTACGCAGAAGGCGCAGTATCCGCTCAGGATTTCGAATCCGTTCAGGCACAGTACAAGTCTACAAAGGAAGCTTATAACCAGGCATCCGAAATGCTCAGCAATTACACGGTAACATCCCCGATTAACGGCTATGTTACAAGCCTTTCCGTTTCCGTCGGCAGCGTAGCAGGCGGCGGCATGGCAGGTTCCGTTGCAAATGTCGACAAGCTTATCATCGAAACATCAGTAGCTGAAAGCCTTGCCGCTAAAATAAATCTGGGAGACGAAGCAGAAGTTTACGTTGCAAGCGTAGGCAAGACCTTCACAGGCAAGATTACAAGCTTTTCCCCCATCCCCGGACTGGGAACTTTAACATACCCCCTCACAATCACAATGGACGATTCCGATGAAATCTTCGCAGGTATGTTCGCAGAAGTTCACCTCGTATCCGACTACGCTCTGGACGCATTATGCGTAAGCTCCGATGCAGTTATCGTAAAGAACGGCAAGTCCGTAGTATGCGTGCTGCAGAAGGGCACAACCATCCCCGAATTCCGCGAAGTTGAAGTCGGCATCGACAACGGCGAACGCGCACAGATTCTCTCCGGCATCAGCGAAGGCGACGAAGTAGTTTACTCCGGCCAGCAGTATGTAACAGAAGGCGAAGCTGTAAACGTAGTAGGTTCCGAAAACGCAGGGGGAACAAACTAAATGAAATTCTCTCTCGCTCACATTACCATCAGAAGACCCGTTGCCACGATCATGGTAGTACTCATGATCGTAGTACTCGGTTTCTCAGCTATACTCGACATCCCCAGAGACCTTATGCCCAGCATGGAACTTCCCATGTCCCTGGTCGTAACGTCTTACCCCAACGCTTCCCCGGAAGAAGTTGAAACAATGGTAACCGCGCCTCTGGAAAGCGCACTCGCTTCGGTAGAAGACCTTAGCGAACTCATTTCCTATTCCATGGAAGGCCGCTCCATGATCATGGTTCAGTTCAATTTCGGAACCAACATGGACATGGCAGCCTTAAACATGAGAGAAAAAATCGCTCTCGTAAGCGGCTACCTCCCCGACACTACCGGTGACCCAATGGTCATGAAGCTGGACATGAACACACTTCCCACAATGCAGCTCTATGTTTCAGCAGACATGCCTTTAAACGACCTTAACTCTCTGGTAGAAGACAACGTAGTTAACTATTTCGAACGCGCTGCAGGCGTTGCAAGCGTTTCCGTTACAGGTGGTCTGGCTGAAGAAATCGCCGTTGTGTTCAACCAGGAATCCCTTGCAAACTACGGGCTCAGCCTGTCCACAATCTCTCAGATCCTCGCAGCAGAAAACATCAACCTGCCTGCAGGCAACGTTTCCAAGGGCGAAACAGAGATTATCGTAAGAACCATGGGCAAGTTCAAGTCCGCTGAGGAAATGGGCAACATTCCTCTCATGACTTCCGACTACAGCAGAGTACGTCTTTCCGACGTTGCTACTATTACCCAGGGTCCGTCCGAACTTAAGTCCATCACAAGAATCGACGGCACCACAGCTGTAGGTATCATGGTTACAAAGCAGTCCGACGCAAACACTGCAGACGTATCCAAGGCTCTTCGCAGAGCATTCAAGGAAGTTCAGGCAAAGTTCCCCAACCTGAACATCGTAATCGGCTACGACCAGGCTGATTACATCAACGCATCTCTGAACTCCGTAATGGAAGCTGCACTTTCCGGTGCGCTGCTCGCCATTATTGTTGTATTCATCTTCCTGAGAAATATCAGAAGTACCATGGTTATCGGCCTGTCCATTCCGGTTTCCATACTTCTTACATTTGCAGTTATGTCCTGGAGGGGCATAACCCTTAACCTTGTAACTCTATGCGCTCTGGCCATCGTAGTAGGTATGATCGTGGATAACTCCATCGTAGTTCTCGAAAATATCTACAGCACAAGAATGCGCCTGGGCAACGCAGAAGAAGCTGCAGAAGTAGGTACAGGCGAAGTATTCATCGCCATTATCGCATCTACATTAACAACTGTAGTTGTATTCCTGCCGATTGCTCTTACAGAAGGTCTGGCAAGCATGATGTTCGCAGAATTCTGCTACACCATGATCTTCGCTCTTCTGGCTTCCCTTGCAGTAGCTGTATCCGTAGTACCCATGCTCTGCTCCAAGTTAATGAAGGGCAACATGTCCACAGACTACCTGAGAATCGGCCGCAGAAGATATAAGTATAAGCTGCTGCCCAAGGTAGCGCAGGGCATTGAACATCTTAAGGAGATTTACGAAGGTGCAGCACACAAGGCTTTAAGAAACAGAGGCAAAGTCCTCGGTATCGGTGCAGCAGCATTCGTTGCATCCCTCATGCTCATTACCCTCGTTGGTTCAGAACTGCTGCCCGCAGGAGACGAAGGCTCCCTTACAGTATCTGTAGGCTTCCCCTACGGCACAACCATCGAAAAGAAGAACGAAATAATGTCCGAAATCGAAAGCTACATCCTTTCGATTCCCGAACTGGAGCA
Source organism: Clostridia bacterium (assembly GCA_024403005.1). Classification (GTDB taxonomy): domain Bacteria; phylum Bacillota; class Clostridia; order Peptostreptococcales; family Anaerovoracaceae; genus RUG11894. Next base: position 3,420 of record JAKSSQ010000031.1, read on the forward strand.
CTGCGCCATGAATACAGACAGCACAAGTGCAATGTCCCTTTCCGGAGGTTCCAGTTTTACAGTTAACCTTTGCAGTAAGAACGAAAGAAGCAGATCCACAGACGAAATCGCTGCAGACATTAAGGAACATACAAACCACATTACAGGCGCAAGAATCAGAGCTCAGTCCGACTCCACTATTACAGGCATGTTCGGCAGCTCCGATATCTCCATCCGTTTAATGGGTAAGGACAACGAACGCCTTAAGGAAGTAGGCCAGAACGTTGCAGATACCATCGTTCAGCTGCCTCTTGTAGACACTGCAGAACTGGGCATCTCCGAAGGTAACCCCGAAATCAAGGTTATCCTCAACAGATCCACAGCTGCTTACTACGGTGTAACAGCCTACCAGCTGGCAAACGGCCTTTCCACAGCTTTAAACGGCACAACCGCTACAAATATCAACATCGACGGCAACGACATTGCGGTCAAGCTGTCCCTTAACGATTACTACAGCGGCTCCATCGAAAGCATGAAGCAGATCATGATCAACGGAAACTACGGTACACCCGTATCCGTCGGCCAGATCGCAACATTCGAATACGACAATTCTCCCGCATACGTAGGTAGACATAACCAGAACAGATACGTAACCATCGATGTAAGCACTCTGGGCAACAGCCTCTCCGAAGCTACAAGCCAGGTACAGCACTTCCTCGATACTTACAGTCTGCCCGACGGCTACTATTTCGAAACAAGCGGTATTTCCGACTCCATGATCGAAATGTTTACAAGCCTTGTTAAGGCTCTGTTCGTAGCTATCGCTCTGGTATTCTTAATCATGGCTGCACAGTTTGAATCGGCTCTCATGTCCTTCATCGTGCTCATGTCCATCCCGTTCGCCATGAGCGGCGCATTCATCGCGCTGTTCATAACAGGCAAGGCTCTGTCCCGTACATCGTGCCTGGGCCTTATCCTGCTGGTAGGTATCGTAGTTAACAACTCCATCCTGCTGGTAGAATTCATCAACCAGAACAAGGAGCACATGGGCGTGGAAGAAAGCCTCGTAGCTGCAGGCAAGCAGAGACTTCGTCCTATCCTCATGACCACACTCACAACCTGCGTAGGCATGGTTCCTCTGTCCCTCGGCCTCGGCGAAGGCGGTGAAACCCTCGCACCCATGGCAATTGCGATCATCGGCGGCCTCATGACCTCCACAGTTCTTACACTGTTCGTAACTCCGTGCCTTTACAGCATCGTAGACGACGGAAAGAACAAGAGGGCAGCAAAGAAGGCTGCAAGAGATGCAGAAATTGCAGAACTTGAAAGCAAGTGGGCAGAAGAAGACGCAGCTGCTGCAGAATAATTTGTTCACACAGGCACATAAAACAAATTGGCAATATATAAAGGAGATTCAAAAATGCTTCTGGAAGAAAAGAGAAAAGAATTAGTAGAAATCGGTTTAAGAGCCATTAACGAAGGCCTTACAACCGGTACAGGCGGAAATTTCTCCGTATGCGACAGAGAAAGCGGACTCATGTGCATTACACCGTCCGGCGTTCCCTACATTAAGACAAAGCCCGAAAACATCATCGTTATGGACATCCAGACCGGTAAGATTGTCGAAGGCGACGGAATTCCTTCCAGCGAATGCGACATGCACAGAATCTTCTATAAATACAGAACAGACATTAACGCTGTAATTCACACACATACAACTTATGCATCCACTTACAGCTGCTTCAGAAGACCTCTGCCCGCAATTCACTACCTTACAGCTTTCGGCGGTCTGGAAGTAAACTGCGCAGAATACGCAACTTACGGAACAGTTGCGCTGGCAAAGAACGCTTTCGAAGCAATGAAGGGCAACAATGCCTGCCTGCTGGCTAACCACGGCCTCCTGGCAGGTGCAGATACTCTGGACATGGCTTACGGCATTACAGAGCAGCTGGAGCTCTGCTGCAAGATGTACTTAACATGCATGGCACTGTCCTCCGAACGCATCGACCCCGTAATTCTCCCCAGAGAAGAAATGGAACTCATGGTTGAGCGTTTCAAGGGCTACGGCAAAGTTTACGAAAAGCACGACGAAGAAATTTAGAAGTAAAGAACGCCGAATTGGAGGGACCGATTATGTTAAAAGCTTTTGTGTCCGCTGAAATGGACTACGAAGTAGCAAAGGAACTGGAGCAGTACCTGGACATTACCTACGACTGGGGCCGTCCTGTTCTTACCGTAGCGCAGATGAAGGAATACTGCTGCGATAAGGACATCATCATTACAAGCTACGACCCCGTAACAAAGGAAGTTATCGACGCATCTCCCAACGTAAAGATGATAGTCTGCACCAGATCCACTCCCGTTAACGTAGATACAGCTTATGCGAGGGAGAAGGGCATTAAGGTAAGCTACGCCGTTGACCGCAATTCCGACTGCACCGCTGAGTTCACCATTGGCCTCATCCTTGCACTTACAAGAAAAATCGGTTTTGCCTTTAAGGATCTCCACGACGGCAAGTTCGTAGCCGGCGACATCGATGAACACGGCTCCGAAAGCGCTAAGAGAGACGTAACCTGGTCCACAGGCGAAACAAGTCCTTACGAATACTACAAGGGCTACCAGCTTAAGGGCCACAGCGTAGGCATTGTAGGTTTCGGCGGCATAGGAAAGCGCGTTGCAAAGATCCTGGATGCCTTCGGCTGCAAGATTTACGCAGTAAGCGCATCCGCAAAGCCGGAAGACCTTCCTGACTACGTAACCCTGGGAACTCTGGAAGAAGTAGCTCCCAAGGTAGACATCCTTACAGTACACCTTAAGGACTCCCCCAGAACCGAAAAGATGATTAATGCAGATGTATTCAAGAGCATGAAGAAAACTGCATTCCTCATCAACGATTCCAGAGGCGCTGTAATCGACGAAGATGCATTAATCGAAGCTCTCCGCACAGGAGAAATCGCTGGTGCAGCTCTCGACGTTTATAATACCGAACCTATTGCAAAGAGCCATCCCTTCTTCGAGATGTCCGACAGAGTAATAATTACTCCCCACATTGCCGGAGCAACCTGGGATGCAATATCCAACCACACAAGCGAATTTGTTACAGATGTAAAGCACTTCATCAACGGTGAAGAGCTTGAATATGAATATAAGAAGTAGGAGGAGTGTATGCAGTATTTTCTCGTAATGGATGCCGGTACAACAAGTGTTAAGGCAGGACTTATTTCTCTCGACGGCAAGATCGCAGACATCCAGAGTGAACCCGCAAACGTAATAATGCCTTTTGCAGGTGCAACAGAAATGGATATGGACGAAGTTTGGGAAGTAGCAAAGAAGGTAATTCTCAAGCTTAAGGATAACAACGCAGAAATCTGGCCGGAAGTTTCCGCTATCGGTCTTTCCGCTCAGGGCGACGGTCTGTGGATGATCGACGAAGACGGTAAGCCCATCCGCAACGCAATGCTGTGGAACGACACAAGAATGTCCATGGATTTCGATTCCATCAACCCGGTTTGCCTCGCCATGAACACAACAGCTCTGTTCCCCGGCGCTAACGTTGTAGAACTCGCATGGCTCAAGAAGAACGAACCGGAAAACTACAACAAGATTGCACACATCTTCCACTGCAAGGACTGGATCAACTACAAGCTCACAGGACACATCGGAACAGACGCTTCCGACGCTTCCACAGCTTTAATGAACATCTACACAAAGGAATACACAGAAGAAATTCTGGATAAGCTGGGAATCCCCGAAATGAAGGGCAAGTTCGCTCCCATTTCCACATCCGACGAAATTATCGGTACAATCATCCCCGAAGCTGCAGACGAACTGGGCGTTAGAGTAGGCGTACCCGTAATCGCAGGCTGCATGGACGTTCTCGCCATCGCTACAGGCTGCGGCCTTATGGCAGGCGGACAGAGAGGTTCCATCGTAGGTACAACTCTGGCTAACTACGTAGTCATGAACGAAGCATCTGCAAGAGCATGCGTAAACACAAGCGGAAGTATCCTCTGCCACACAAAGAAGGACACATACATCCGTCTTATGGCTGCACAGGCAGGCGCATCTTCTCTGGACTGGATGAGAAAGACAGTAGTTCCCGGCGAAAGCTTCGCAGAAGTAGAAGAAGAAATGAAGAAGATCCCCATCGGTTCCGATGGCGTTATGGCTACACCGTATCTCTACGGCGAAAGAGCTCCGTTCAGACTTAACTCCGCATCCGGAAGCTATGTAGGCTTAAGAGCTCACCATACAAAGTACAACCTGGCAAGAGCAAGCCACGAAGGCATGACAATGGCTATGATGGACTGCTACGCCAACCTGCCCGCAGGAGATGCAGAACTCTACATCGCCGGCGGCGCTGCAAAGAGCCCCTTTATCTGCCAGATGATCTGCGACGCTATGGGCGCAGAAACCTACAGATTCGAAGAAAAGGAACTCGGACTTTTAGGTATTTACAGACTTATACTCGCTGCCCTGAAGATCGAAAAGGATGTGTCTTCCGGCACCGACAAGTTTGAACCGGATATGGAAAACAACGCAAAGTATAAGGCACTGTACAAGGAATACACACTGCTCAAGGAATGCTTTATGCCGTTCTGGAAGGCAAGAATGGAAAAAGAAGAATAATCAGAGTTATGGAGTAACAGGAGGAGGTTACTATGTCACTGCTTATTAAGAACGCTAACATCTCCACCATGGATGAAGCTAACCCCAAGGCTGATGCTGCTGTAGTTACAGGTAAGTATTTTGCTTACGTAGGAACTGAAGCCGGTGCAAGAGAATACATCGCTGCACACGACGACAAGGAAACTTATGAAGAAGTAGACTGCGGCGGACAGCTGCTCATCCCCGGATTCAACGATTCCCACCTGCATTTCCTGCACTATGTTAAGACCTGCATCCACGTAGATCTGGTAGGCTGCAAGTCCCTTAAGGAATGCCTCGGAAGAATGGCTGAAGCATGGAAGACATTCGATACAAAAGATGGTCTCTGGTTTGTAGGCGAAGGCTGGAACCAGGACTATTTCGAAGACGAAAAGCGTTTCCCCACAAGATGGGAACTGGACGAAATTACTGCAGACTGGCCTATTATGATTCAGAGAACCTGCGGCCACGTAGGTATTCTCAACAGCAAGGCTCTTGAGCTCTTCGACATGAGCACAGGTGAGGGCTTCAAGTATAAGCAGTATGCAGATAAGGATGCAAACGGTGAACTCAACGGATGCATCAAGGAAAATCTGTTCGACTACTTTAAGACAACTCTGCCTGCTCCCAAGCTGGACAAGCTTATGGACCTTATGGAACAGCATCAGTACGATCTGTTCGCAAAGGGCGTTACAAGCGTTCAGTCCGACGAAGGCAACTATGCACCTGCAGGCGAATATCATAACCTTCAGAACCTCATGCGCGAAAGATCCGAAAAGGGCAGCTTCAAGCTTCGCCTTTCCTCTCAGATGCTCTACTTCAACAAGGAAAAGATGCAGTGGGCATTTGAAAACGGATACACAAAGGACTTCGGCAACGATACAGTAAAAATCAGCGCTACAAAGCTGCTGGTAGACGGTTCTCTGGGCGCAAGAACAGCTCTCATGAGAAAGCCCTACGCAGACGATCCTTCCGTAATCGGTCTGTCTCTGTGGGATCAGGAAGGCCTGAACGAAATGGTTCTCATTTCTCATAAGCAGAACATCCCCGTAGCAGTTCATGCTATCGGTGACGGCGCTGTAGAAATGGTTATCAATGCAGTTGAAAACGCTCGCAAGGCATGCCCGCACCTCAATCCCCGCCATACAGTTGTTCACAGCCAGGTAACAGACAGAGCCATGCTCGAAAGAATGAAGGCTCTGGATATCTCCGTAATGGTACAGCCCATCTTTATTGACTACGATATGCACGTAATTTACGAAAGAGTAGGCAAGGAAATGGCTGAAAGCTCTTACGTATGGAAGTGGTACAAGGATATGGGTATCCACATGAGCTTCGGTACAGATTGCCCCGTAGAAAGCTTTGACCCCATGCAGGGCCTCTACTGCGCAGTAACAAGACTCGCTAAGAACGGCGACGGACCCTACCTGCCCGAACAGGCATTAAGCGTAGGCGATGCTATTTATGCATACACAGCTGAATCCGCATGGAACACTGGCGACGAAGAATTAAAGGGCAAGATTAAGTCCGGTATGCTGGCAGACTTCATTACAGTAGACCGCGACCTCTATGAAATCGATCCGAAGGATATCCTTAACGCAAAGGTTACAAAGACTTATATAGGCGGCGAAAAAGTTTTCGAAGCATAATATAAAAGAGGATATTCGTATGAGTAAAACAGTATTATTCAATGCAAAAATTTACGTAGAAGCAGGCTGCTTTGCAGAAGCTGTTTACCAGGAAGACGGCATTATTAAGGCCGTTGGTTTAAACAGCGAAATCCTCGCAATGGCGCCCTACGAAGCTGAAAAGATCGATTGCAAGGGAAAGACAGTAATTCCCGGACTTAACGATTCGCATATGCATCTGCTGATGATTGGCGAGGTTCTCACAGAACCTCCCATCGGCCCCAGCAAGTCCGTAGAAGATATGATTGAAATCTGCAGAAAATTCGCTGCGGAAAACCCCGATGCGGTTGTAAACGGCATGCACGGCCAGGGCTGGAACCAGGATCTGTTCGAAGAGGGTAAGGTAAGACTTCCCAATAAGGACGACCTGGACAAGATTTCCACCGAATATCCGATCATGCTGGAAAGAGTGTGCGGACACACCTGCGCACTCAACTCCAAGGCTCTTGAAATCCTTGGAATCACAGAAGATACACCCGTAGATTTCTACGAAGGCGGCACCATCGAAAGAGGCGCAGACGGAAAGCTCAACGGCTACATTACTGAAAATGCAGTTTACGCAGTAAGACACGTAGTTCCCGAAGCAGACCCCGAAATGCGCAGAAAGCAGCTGCTTTCCGCCATGAAATATGCGACAGAGCACGGTCTTACATCCGTACAGTCCAACGACCTGGGCCTCATGACCGCAAACAGCAAGTCCAATTTCGATATCTATAAGCATCTTTACGAAGACGGTCTGGCAACACTCCGTTTCCGCCACCAGGTATGCTGCCTGCTGGAAAAGGATCTGGATGAGTTCATCGAAACTGAATTCGCAAACAGAGCAGATTACGAAAGATTCGACAATTGGCTCACGCTCGGACCCCTTAAGATGTTTAAAGACGGTTCCCTGGGCGCAAGAACAGGCCTCATGAGACACGAATACGAGGACGATCCCGGCAACTACGGCATCGATTCTCTGAACCCGCAGCTCATGGACAGACTTGTTAAGAAGGCTGCAGAACATGGCATCCAGTCCGTAACTCACGTTATCGGCGACGCTGCCATCGAACAGACTCAGGAATGCTACGAAAAGGTTATGAAGGACGGAAAGAATGTTTTAAGAAACGTACTTATCCACTGCCAGATTACCGATAAGCCTCTCCTTGAACGCATCGCAAAGGCCGATACTTTAATCGCATACCAGCCCGTTTTCCTTCAGGGCGACATGTATGCTGTTGAAAGCCGCTGCGGCGTAGAGCTCAGTTCCACATCCTATGCGATGAAAACCGCTATAGACCTTGGAATTCACGCTTCCTACGGAACAGACAGCCCTGTAGAAGACTGCAACCCGTTTGCTAATATCTACTGCGCTGTTAACAGAAAGGACTTAACAGGCAAACCTGACGGCGGATTCAATCCTCAGGAATGCGTAACCGTTGAACAGGCTATCGACGCCTATACCATTGAAAGCGCATACATGGAATTTGCAGAAGAGTACAAGGGCAGAATTAAGCCCGGCTACTATGCAGACCTTGAAATACTTGACAAGGACATATTTACCTGCGATACAATGGAAATAATAAATATTCTGCCCGAACTCGTAATGGTCGGCGGAAAGGTTGTCTACACTAAGGAGGCTTAGGCTATGACAAATAAGGAAAAACTTCAGAAGGCTATAGAACTTCGCCATGAAATTCACATGAATCCGGACCTTTCCAACCAGGAAAGACCTACATATGAACGCATCATCAAGTTCTTAAAGGAAAACGCTCCGTCCATTGAAATCGTGGACAAGGGATATTATGTTTATGCGATTTACCACTCTGAACACCCCGAAAGACCCAGAATCGCTTTCCGTACAGAAGTAGATGCTCTTCCCATCGAAGACTGCATCGATGAACCCTACAAGAGCATTAAGCCCGGCGTAGGCCACAAGTGCGGACACGACGGCCACGCTGCTACAATGTGCGCTCTGGCTCTGGAACTGGACGAATTCGGAGCTGAAAGAGACGTATACATGATCTTCCAGCCCGCTGAAGAAACAGGCGACGGCGCTATCCAGTGCACAGACTTCATTACAGACAACAACATCGCTGAAATCTTCGGCATGCACGGCAGTGTAGAAGAAGATTACGGCTGCGTACAGTACAGAGACGGCCTCATGAACTGCGCAAGCGAAGGCATGTGCGTTCAGTACAAGGGCGTTTCCACCCACGCATCTCTTCCCGAACTGGGCAAGAACCCGGCTCTGGCAGTAGCTGAACTGGCTGCAGCTTCTCAGGAATACGCAGCAAGCAAGGACTACAAGGACCTGGTAATGGCTACAATTACCTGCATGAAGGTCGGCGAAGAAGACGCTTACGGCGTAGCTGCACATAAGGGTGTATTCCAGGTAACTTTAAGAGGCGCAATCGAAGCCGAAATGAAGGATTTGGAAGTTAAGATGGAAGCAAAGGCTAAGGAACTTGCAGAAAAGTACGACCTCGGCATCGAAGTATCCTACTCCGACAGATTCCCCGAAACCGTAAACGATGCAGATCTGAACAAGAAGCTGGTTAAGGCCTGCGAAAAGCTGGGAATCCCCGCTCACGTAAGACCCGAAGCTGAAAGAGGTTCCGAAGACTTCGGCCACTTCTCCAAGCTCACAAAGGGCACTATCTTCTTCGTAGGACACGGACAGGGTAAGCCCAACATGCACTCTATAGAATTCAATTACGACGACAGTGTAATAGACAAGACTATCGAAATCTACAAGTGCCTCATAAGCGATTTCTAAATAAGGCAGGGTGGTTTATCCGCCTTTGAGGTTTCAGTCCAATGAAAAATAAAGAAAAACTGGAGAAGGCAATAGCTCTCCGCAGAGAAATTCACAAGTATCCGGATCTTTCCGAAGCGGAAAGACCCACGCTGGAACGAATTGCGAAGTTTCTCGCAGAGAATGCGCCTTCCATAGAGGTAATCGATAAGGGATACTACATGTATGCGGTGTACCATAGCGGTCACCCGGAAAGACCGTCCATTGGCTTCAGAGCGGAAGCAGACGCACTTCCCATCGAAGACTGCATAGATGCTCCCTATAAGAGCACAAAGCCCGGCGTGGGCCACAAGTGCGGCC